>CAIYNH010000555.1 GCA_903927495.1 uncultured beta proteobacterium | reverse complement strand
TGGCACTGTTGAAAATGGCATTTTGCAAGGCACCGGCTTCGAGTAGCAACTCGTCAGCTTGCTTGCGCACCGTGATCTCGTTGAGGGTGGCGCGCAGCACCGGCTTGCCGTTGTCCTGTGCTGTGGTGGTTGAAAGTTCGACCCAAAAAGAGGTTTCATCAGATCTGTGCATTTGGCACTCAAGCGCCAGCGGCACTCCGGTCTCGATGAGGCGCTGGCGTAGCAGGTGAAAATTGTCGGCATCTTGCTCCTGCATATAGCGGGAGATCGGTTGTTTCACCAGAATGCTGCGCGATACGCCTAGCAATCTGGCGGCAGCCAGATTGGCTTCAATGATTTGTCCGGACTCGTCTAGCGTTAAATAACCGATCGGTGCCAGATCGTAGAGATCGAAATAACGGGCCCGAGACAGATCGAGCGCAGCCTGTGAAAGAATCAACTCTTCATTTTGCACTTGCAGCTCAGACTGCTGCATACGCAAGGTTTGCTGAACCGCATAGTCATCGGTGACATTACGAAACACCAGCACCGCTCCGACCACCTGAGCATCGTGATCGCGAATCGGTGCGCAACTGTCTGCAATATCGTATTCAGTGCCATCGCGTGCAATCAGCACGGTGTGGTTGGCCAGCCCTTGCACCGTGCCATGGGCCAGTGTTGCCGCAACCGGAATCCTGGAGAGTTGGCGGCTTTCCTTGTTGATGATATGGAATATTTCGCCCACGGGACGACCGACGGCGAGCGTCTGCGTCCAACCGGTGAGTCGTTCAGCACAGGAGTTAAGAAATGTCACCCGCGCGGCAGCATCGGTAGCGAGCACAGCATCGCCAATCGAGTGGAGGGTCACTCTAAAATTTTCTTCGCTGATTTGCATCACGCGGTTGGCATGTTGGAGTTCTTGGTTCAGGGTTTCTTGGAGCTTCAGCAAATGTTTGGTTTCCTGATGTACCCGATTTTTATGCTGCTGTTGCTCCTGTTTGTAGAAGAGATAGACAAAGGAGAGTGCTGCCAGCAAAACCAGCAGGCTGACGGCAACCAGCAGCCCAAACAGACGGCGCATATTTGACTGAAACTCGGTCTCGCGTTGACTCAGTAATGCCACTTCCAGTTGCATGAAGTGACGCATCTCGGCTCGAATCGAGTCCATCAACTGCTTGCCTTGACCGTTTCTGACGACTATTTGGGCCGCCGCCTCGCTATGGTTGCGGTATAACTCGATCACATGGGCTAACTCGGTAAGCTTGGCTGTCATCAAGGGCTCAATGGCATTCAGGTGTTTTTTAGCTGCATCGAAGTTGACCAACTGACGCAATTTTTTCAGGTGGGCCTCGAGGGTATAGCGCACCTCCAGATAGGGTAGTAGAAAAGCCTCGTCTCTGGTCACTAAATAGCCGCGTTGCCCGATTTCGGCATCCTGCAACTCCGACATGAAATCGTCAGCTTCGTGAATGACAACATTCGTATGTATGCGGGCCTCAGAGGCATCGTCGATCAGCTTGAATGACCAAAATGTAAGCACCACGCTCAGCACCACCATCAGAGCTGCGAGCAGCAATAGTAGGCTGGTTTTAAGTGAGATTTTCATGCCGATTCCAGCCCAAGCATTAGGCGAAGTCTGATGATATCGTTTACCCAGGCAAGATTTGGGAGCGATCCGTTCTGGAAGTGAGCCATCAAGATGGTCAACACTTGGCCAGCGAAGGGAGCGAGGTCACGGGGAGAATTAGTCATTGCTGACCTCTGATATTGCGCGCCCCGCCTTGACGAATCGCGCTGCTGTCGATGCAAGTCGCACCTTTGGAGCAGCTCGCATCATGACACACAACTCACAGCGGAGATCAGTTCAGTTTTTGCGATTTTCTTGTAGTATCACGGTCCGGGCACTATGCAGCATCTCATGTCAAAAAATAATAGGCGAAAAAAGGACTCAAACACAATAGCAGAAAGCGTTGGTAGCTACATAAAACATAGTAATATGAAACAGCTTTGAACGCCGAACCAGAACCCTCGGGTTCAATCGCACGGTTGTTTTAGCCCCACTTTGACCTTGCACACCGGTTCGCAGATTTTGAGCCTTATGACTTCACCGTTTTATTTGATTGCATGGGGTTGAGGACATCCGACAGATTGCATTGCTGCGACCTATTAGTCCGCGATGAATTCGAAAATTATCATCCTGCGGCGGTTTCTTTGCAGCAATGGCCAAAACCTGCACGCCAACTATTGGTTGCTGATGCCCAGTGCGCTAATCACCCCGCCATACAGAACGGTGTCTGCTTTGACTCGGTTGGCCAAGCCTTCAGAAGACGAACCCACTGTGCAAACAGCTTTTGCCGGACATCTGGCGACCGGGCAATATCGCTCAGCAGACTCGACAGCTTGGCCACGATGGGTGCCGGCATGCTCTTGGGGGCAGCCACGGCATTCCAGATTTCAAGATTAAAACCCTTGACACCAACTTCAGCCATGCTGGGCAGTTCGGGGGCCAGCGCGCTGCGACCACTGGAGGTCACCCCAATAGCGCGCAGTTTGTCACCCTTTACTTGTGCCAGCGCCGCGCCTGGTGGCAACATGGACAAGTGCAGTTGTCCCCCAATCATGCCGGTGGCGACTTGGGCGTAGCCAGGGTAGGGTACGTGTACCGGTCCGATCCCGGTTTTGCTTTTGAAGAGTTCCATGCCGATATGGCCGACGGTGCCGACACCGGGCGAGCCGTAGCTCCAGGTATTGCCGGCCTGCTTAGCAGCCTCCAAAAAGGCCTGTGCGTCACCACCGGGTGCATTTTTTGGTGCCATCAGCACCAGCGGTGACACGCCGATCAAACTCACTGGAGCGAAATCTTTAAGTGGGTCGTAGGGCAGTTTGGGATTGAGCAACTTGGCCGTGGTCATGTTGCCGTTGATCATCAGGCCGAGGGTGTGGTTGTCGGTGGCCTTGGCAACAAAGTCTGCAGCGATGTTACCGCCGGCCCCGACTTTGTTTTCCACAATGACCGGCTGACCGAGTGCCTTGGACAGCGGTTCAGCCAATGTACGGGCCGTCAAATCAGGGGATGAACCACCCGGAAAACCGACGATGATGTGAATTGCCTTGCTTGGCCATGGGCTTGTAGTAGAGCCATTATTTTGGGCGCTAACGCCCGTTGATATTGCACAAAAAGCTATCAAAATAAAAGCGTGTTGAAGCAGGTAGCGGCGCATGGTCAGTGACTCCTAAAAAAATACCCCTGAGGCCGGGGCTGTCAGGGGTATTGTCGATGGCATGGGGTAGGGTCAGGCAAATTCAATCAGCGATTTTTTCATTTTTTTCAATGCGGCTACCTCAATTTGGCGAATGCGCTCAGCACTGACACCATAAACGGCGGCCAGGTCGTGCAGCGTCATGCCGCCGGTGTTGTCGTCGTTGACCTTCAGATATCGCTCTTGCACGATGTGCCGGCTGCGCTCATCCAAGGTTGCAAGCGCTTGGGTCAGGCCGTCGCTGGCCAGCATGTCGCGGTGATGCGCCTCGATCATGGCGGTGGGTTCGTGCGCCGCATCGGTAAGGTAGGCGATGGGGCCAAAAGCGTTGTCACCGTCATCGCTGGGGCTGGGGTCCAGCAGCACGTCGCCACCCGACAAGCGAGTTTCCATTTCAATGACCTCCTCGCGCTTGACGTTGAGTTCACTGGCCATGGCATCGATCTGATCCTCACTCAAGGAGTCACGGTGGGTGTCAAGGTCAGCGGCGGCGTCATCGCTGCGGTAGCGCTGCTTCATCGAGCGCAGGTTAAAAAACAGTTTGCGCTGAGCTTTGGTGGTTGCCACCTTGACCATGCGCCAGTTTTTTAGAATGTACTCGTGGATTTCGGCTTTGATCCAGTGCAGAGCGTAGCTCACCAAACGCACACCCTGTTCTGGGTCAAAGCGCTTGACGGCTTTCATCAAGCCGACATTGCCTTCTTGGATCAGATCACCGTGCGGCAAGCCGTAGCCCAAGTATTGACGTGCCACCGACACCACCAGTCGCAGATGCGAAAGCACCAGTTTTCCAGCGGCTTCCAGGTCGTTGTCGTGCCTGAATTTGCGTGCAAATGACTGTTCTTCTTCTAGTGTGAGCATCGGCAGCCGGTTGGCTGCGCTGATGTATGCGTCCAGATTGCCCAGTGCTGGCACCATAGACCATGGGTTGGCCAGGGTAAGTGCGTTGCCAGATACTCCAGTGAAATTGGTCATGACAGAACTCCTAATCCTTGATAAACCGAATGTTAGCACTCTCTAAGAGCGAGTGCTAATTGAAAAGTTCAATCGCCATAGTAAAAAATATCACAGCCATGTGGAGCGTGTCGCCGTAAAAAAATTTACTCTCAAAATAATAGCGACTTTAGCCCGTCTGATATGGGCTAAAGGCGATTTTTAAGTAGTTTATTTGAGCAGGATTACAGATTATCAGTAAAGCTGCGCAGTTTGTCAGAACGGCTTGGATGCTTCAGTTTACGCAACGCCTTGGCCTCAATTTGACGGATACGCTCACGGGTCACGTCGAACTGCTTGCCGACTTCTTCCAGCGTGTGGTCGGTGTTCATTTCGATGCCAAAGCGCATGCGCAGCACTTTGGCTTCACGCGGAGTCAGGCTGTCCAGAATGTCCTTCACCACATCGCGCAAGCCGGCTTGCATGGCCGCTTCGAGCGGTGCGGTGTTTGCTCCGTCTTCAATGAAGTCACCCAGATGGCTGTCGTCATCGTCGCCGATCGGAGTTTCCATCGAAATAGGCTCTTTGGCGATCTTCATGATCTTGCGGATTTTGTCCTCAGGAATTTCCATACGTTCGGCCAACACGCTGGCGTCTGGTTCGTAGCCAAACTCCTGCAGATGTTGACGGCTGATACGGTTCATCTTGTTGATGGTCTCAATCATGTGCACCGGTATTCGGATGGTTCGCGCCTGATCAGCAATACTGCGGGTAATGGCCTGGCGAATCCACCAGGTGGCATAGGTCGAGAATTTGTAACCGCGACGGTATTCAAACTTGTCCACAGCCTTCATCAATCCAATGTTGCCTTCCTGGATCAGGTCAAGGAACTGCAAGCCACGGTTGGTGTATTTCTTGGCAATTGAAATCACCAAGCGCAAGTTGG
>CAIYNH010000554.1 GCA_903927495.1 uncultured beta proteobacterium | reverse complement strand
CGGCACTGAAACGCTCGCACTGTCAGGCTCAGGCAGCACTGCCGACAAAAACGTGGGCACCGCCAAGGCGCTGACGTTGGGATCTCTGGCGCTGGCTAACGGCAGCAATGGTGGCTTGGCCGCCAACTACACCTTCACCGGAGGCACGCAAACGGTTGCTGTTGCGCCTGCCCAAATTAGCGCCATCACCGGCATCACTGCGACCAACCGGACTTACGACGGCACGACGACTGCTACGCTTGTCACCGGGGCCGCAGGCTTTACCGGCAAGGTGGTGGGCGATGTGCTGACAGTGGCCACCAGTGCAGGCGCTTTTGCAGACAAAAATGTCGGCACTGCCAAGGTGGTCAACATCACGGGCCTGAGTCTGGGTGGCGCTGATGCGGTCAACTACAACCTGACCAGCGTCACAGCCCTGACCAGTGCCAGCATTAGCCCGGCCGCCTTGAGTATCATCAACGCCGTTGCGGCCAGCCGGGTCTACGACGGCACCACCACAACCGCTGTCAGCTCGGCCGCACTGGCCGGCGCGCTGATCGGTGATGTGGTCAGCTTGAGCAATGCCAGCACGGGCAACTTTGCCGATCCGGCCGCCGGTACAGCCAAAGTGGTGACTTTGGCGGCGATTCTGAGCGGTGTTGATGCAGCCAACTACAGTCTGACGCAGCCCACCTACCTGAAGGCAGACATTACCAACCCGGCACCTGTAGCTGTGGCAGCACCGGTAACCCAGGTTGTCGCGACGGCAACACGCGGCACCGTGACAGCATCTGCGGCCACAACCAGCACGACGCTGCAACAACCCGCCATGATTTCGGATGCAACTGGCACGCTTGCATCGGCGCAAGCACCAGCGCCAGCAGCGCCGGAGGCCAAACCGGCTGCAGCGGCATCCGCCGATGCAGCCACTCCGCAAAAAAGTGCGGCTGATAGTCCGGCTGCCGCAACACCTGCCGCAGCACCTGCAGCGGCAGCGGCCCCCGCCCCCGCAGCCGCACCCGCGACTGCAGCCGCCCCAGCCGCCAAGCCAGCCGCTGCGGCGAGCCCAGCACCCGCCGCCAAGTCGGCGGTAGCGGCAGCGCCTGCCAAACCAGCAGCGAAAAATGCAGCGGCGAGCAAATTGGCAGCAAAACCGGCAGCTAAAGCAGCAAAAGGGCCTGCCACAGCCGCGGCGGTAAGACCCCTAATACCCAGAAACGTGTTGGCTGGCGCTGGGATCAACCCCCGACTCACCGGCATTCTTCCTGGTGCTGAGATCAGAGGACCGAGCCTGCTGTTGCCGCCGCCTGAAGCGATCAGAAGTTTTGCTGCTGCCATCCCTGATGTCGTTGGGCAATTGCATCCGTTGCTGGCTGAAAGCAAGATCATCCCCAAAGAACCGGAACCCGATGTTCGTTCCGGTCGCGTGGATGAGATGACCCAATCTTTTGACGATATGCCAACAACCCGAAATCCGGGTAAGGTATCCAAGAGCGGCCGCTCCAAAGCCAGTGAAGTTTATGAAGAGACTTTGGAAATTGTTAATTTCTTGAATTTGCTGACGTTAAAAATCGTTCCCTGATTTTCTGGTGTGTAGTTTTTGAATAGCTTTGAATATTTTTTTGAATATTATTGATTGGAGTGTTTATGCTGGATTGGTTTCATTCTCATTCGAACCTACAGGTTGGCGCGATGATTCTTGTTGTCGGGCTGGTGCTGACCACCATTGCCCCGTACCTGATTCGACGGCAGTACAAACTCGATCCGGGCGAGCACACGGCCAAAGGTGCTGAAGAATCTTTCAAACTCTTTATTTCGCTGACGCTGCTGCTGCTGGCGTTTTGCCTGGTTCGCATGCAAGGTGACCATCGCGGCACTGAAGATCTGGTGGCCCGTGAAGGCACCGTGATGCTTAAGCTGCATCGTTCCTACGAGGCATTTGGAGGTGAGAACAGTGGCAAACTTCAGGCAGGCTTGATCAAATATACCAAGCTGGTGGTGAATGACGAATGGCCGCTGCTCTCTGACGGTAAGCGCAATGACAAAGTGTCCGAAGCCCTGGCTTTCCTGGCACTTGAGTCCAAACGCCTGGAACCACAAACTCCGGCACAGCAGGTAGCTCGATCCGAAATCATCCAGTCGTTTAACCAGTTGTCAGATTTGCGCGAGGCGCGTGTTTCGGCCAGCAGGCTAAAGCTGCCGATCTATTACTGGTATGCCATTATTTGTTCGATCTTTTTCTTCACCATTTTTGCCTGGCTGCAAAGCCCGCTACCCAAGTTGCTCACCTACGTGGGTGGGGTGACTTGCGGTTTGTGCTTGCTGATGACGGTGCTGATTGCCACGGCG
>CAIYNH010000553.1 GCA_903927495.1 uncultured beta proteobacterium | reverse complement strand
TGCCGTGGCAATGACGCTCGTTCATCAAGACCTAAGCCGATCTTCGTAACGGGTGGCCAGTTTCAGCCAAAAGACCGGCAACGTGGTTGACCGAACCACAGGAACACGCGGCAACGCCATCAGGTCAAGCCCTGCCCGCACGCGACCTCTCACCGTGGTGCTTGCCGATACAAATCCTGACGAATGAACCATTTCAGTGTGCTGTGGCGTCATCCAACCATAGGGATAACAAAAGTGCTCTACTTCATACCCAATAAGCGCAGCTAGCTCTCTTTTTGAGAGTAATATTTCTTCCAGCGCCAGTACCTCGTCACACTCGGTCAAATTGACGTGGTGCCGCGTGTGCGCCCCCACCTCTTGGCCACCCAGCACCCACTGACGCAATTGATCAGCGTTCATCAACGGCGCTGCCGCAATACCTTGAACTGTGTCCCACGCATTGGTTTGCCCCAGCCGCTGACTGACCGCATAACACGTCGAAGAAAACCCGCAGGCTTGCAGCACTGGCAGCGCATGCGTCAAATTATTCAAATATCCATCGTCAAACGTGACGCCCACCACCTTGCCGCGCTTATCCCCGCGCAAATATGGCATCAGTGCCGACATGGACAGACCACGATAACCCAGCCACTTCAATAAGCGCATTTGCCGGGCAAACGCCGATGGCGACACATACAGGCTTCTGAACGGTGCGCCCCTGGATGGGGCCACGTCAATCTGGTGGTAGACCAGAATCGGAATCGGTGAGGTGTTGGCACAGATACGGCTTGTCATTGGTGCAAGACCCCACTCCAGCTTTTTCCCCAAGTTGGGAAGAACAACAACAATCGCCTCCGGTGTTCCACGCGTGGCCTCTAAATCAACACAATATCGTATTGCTCTGATTTTTTACAAAATGTCATTATTAATCAATAGGTTAAGGAGCGGATATTTCAAAAATTGCGATCTAGCTACCCATTTAGCTACCCATTTGCACTACTCTAGTTCGCAACAAAATTTCACCTCTAACGATACCTTCTGATCAATGGCAATTTGATCAGCGAATGCTGCTGCGAATGACTAATCCAAATACGTCGCCATGACGCATGAGTGTACTCATGGAAGGGCTGCGCATTGCCGGCGGGAAGCGCAGTTTTCTGGCTATTGACAGCGGTTGGGTTTCTTTACCACCACTCTTTAGTTCCGCCATCTGATTCCATTCTGTTGGCCCGCCCGCCGTCCAACAGAATGGACTTGTTTAGTTATCCGGCCATTGCTAGGGTGCTGCCGGAGGTGTCTTACACGATCAGCCCGTCAGACTTTTCCTGTGAGCAAGATGCTAGGCCCAGGTCCTAGTTCGCTGAACCTAAATTCGGCTCACTCGTTCATCGCAAATCGGTCCTGGCGGAAGCCAAGGCGGGAAACTTCGCTAACCACCCGGTGCGGACCCGCATGCCCGGTGGAGCGTCTTCCAATGCGGGGGACCCCTATGCCGATTATTTTTTCTCACTTATCACAAACAAAAACCAAATGTCAAGGCGCTGAAATAGCTGGTTTTTCATTCCTGGAGTGTTCCCGTTTGCCTTAGCAGAATACACACACGAAACAAAGCGACCAAAAAGACCATGAATACCGACCCACTTATCAAATTTGATGAACTCCCAGACTCTGCTCACGTTGACGTGAACGTCGTGGCAGGACTCTTCGGCTGTAAGGTTCCTACCATTTGGTCGCGACTTAGGAAGAACCAATTGCCAAAACCAAAAAAATTCGGCGCGCACACCCGCTGGAACGTCGGCCAATTACGTGTGGCCCTGAGTTTGATTCCTCCACAAATTTTTAACCAAAAGGAGGTCTGAACCAGAGTAACCAAAGCAAAGCAAAACACACCACCTTTTCAACAACGCCGCTAACAGAGATCACGTCACTCAGTAACAACAACGCGAGGAAATTGCAAAGACAAGACGAACCTAATTTTCTAAAAACTGCTATCGCCCAACAATGCCAATCTAACAACGGAGCCTTGAAATTTTCAGACCTAGATGGTCAACAAACCGCGAGATCCACTCATCAACACTTTTTCAAATGTCATTCGCAGAACATTTATAGAAAGTTCACTACCTATGTTTCCCCCAAATTATCCATTTCCCTTTTTTGCACTCCCGCCAATCCTGCGCGAAGCAGTGGCTGAGGTGCAGGCAACCGTCCAGGCGCCAATTGAACTCGCATTTGCCTCGGCGATTGGCGCGCTGTCACTGGCGTGTCAGCACCGATTCGACGTTCGCCGCCCTAACGGAATCGAGTCGCCATGTAGCCTTTTTGTTATAACAGTCGCGGACTCTGGCGAGCGAAAGACAAGCTGTGACAAGCTGTTCATGCAGCCAATTCGCGAATTCGACACCGCCTCCGAGCAGGCCGCCGAAGAAGAATGGACGCAATACCAGGCTGATTTTCAAATCTGGTCGATCCATGCGAAAGCGCTACGTTCTGAATTGCGAAATCTGGCAGCACGGGAGGTCCGAAATGATCAGTAATCTCGAGGCAAAACTCAGCGCACATCTGGAAAAAAAACCCAAGCAGCCGAAAAAACGGACCATGATTTTGCGTGATGCCTCGCCCGAAGCCATCGCTTGGCATCTTCATGATGTGCATCGCTCGGCAGGCTTGATGTCGGACGAAGGTGGTCAGATTCTCAGTGGGCGAGCTGTTGGTCAGTTGCCGATGCTCAACACGCTGTGGGACGGTGGAGACTTAGTGGTAAATCGCAAGGATGCCGAAAGCTTCACCGTGCGTGAGGCGCGACTGACCCTGAACGTTTTGGTGCAGTACCAAACATTTAAGGACTTTATAAAGCGGCGTGGCCGTTTGGCACGCGACAACGGCTTTTTTGCACGCGCGCTGATCTGCGACCCAGCATCCACTCAGGGCCAGCGTCCAATTCGATCAATCGAAACGGCAACATTCCCAAAACTGGAAGTCTTTCAAAAGCGTTTGACCGAACTGCTTAGTCAAGGTCGTTTACCAGCAAAAGAAGGAGGCGTGATATGAAAACACTTGAATTTTCTCCAAACGCAAAGGTACTTTGGGTGGATTTCGCCAACCATGTGGAACATCACCTCAACCCCGGCGGAATGTACTGTGAAGTGCGAGATGCCGCGTCCAAGACTGCCGAGAACGTTGCAAGGATGGCTGCACTGTTTCACGTGTCTGAAGGTCGCAGTGGCGAAATTCAAGCGGATTCGGTGAACCAAGCTTTGCAAATTTGCGAATGGTACCTTGGGGAATTCAAACGCATTTTTGCTCCTGCCCCGCCAATTCCTCAGGAGCAACTGGATGCAATGTCACTGGATGCATGGCTTCGTTCCAACTATGCAACCCGCGGGGAGTACCGCATCAAGCGCAACGTTCTTTGTCAGATCGGTCATGGCGCAATTCGCAGCAAGGCGCGACTGGACAGCGCCCTCGCCATACTTGCACAGCTTGGACGCATACGCCTCTTACAGGGTGCGAAAGAACGGGACAGGTGGGTTGAGCTGAGCGTGAACTCTCAGCCCTACCAATTGCAACACCATTAACCGATGAACCAGTCTGCAGTCACCCCGGTTCCAGTTCACTGGACCAACGCCTGGGTGGCTGCCACTGACCACGCCTCGGTAAACATGCCCGCAATTTGTTGTACAACTTACCCATCTGACGGTACAACTTACCCATTCGTTCTGTTTTGACCCAATTCACGCACCATTGCGGGACATCCAGTAGCTGGTAAGCCCGACGCCAAGTTTCATATGCACAACACCACCACCCCCCAGTCAGTGGAGAACACTGCCGCCCCGTACCCCATGGGGGACGGACTAACGGCCTTTCGTCAGTTTACAAAAGCAGCCGCTCCCGTCAGGAGTTCCGCAGTTTTTCCTCCCTTTCAGTCTCCCGACCTCGGGTTTTACTGCCCACTCAATTGGGAGGCTGAACCGAGTGATCTCGTGGTGGGTTTGCGCCCTACCCCGCCAATATTTGTAGCAGTTGACCCAGATCGGGTTTGCCGCGATTTTTTCATGCCAATGCGATGGGGCCCCCTTTTGGAACAACTTCAGACGGTTCAGCAATTTTCAGACTCAACACTGCGCCTCGATGCTGCTGCTGTTTCCGGCCGCTCACGATCACCGCAGCGTAAGCCACTACGTCTCGCACAACTCCAGAACACTTACATGGCGCGCATTCTCGACGCCGATCTCTCCGGGCTTTCGGAATTTGAATTCAGTGAGTCGGTGAAATTGTTTATCCGCCTTTATGATGAGCTGGAGATCCGCAGGCACCGAACTGAAGCCAATGCGGCGCCGGCAATGAGTCCGAGAAGCCTGAACCAGCTCCATTGCGATCTGTTTAAGGGTTTGGCACATCGCGTCAGCGCTGAGTTGAAAACCTCGGCGTTCCAAAAGATCTGCCGAAACCGTTTGAACAACACCATGACAAACATCCGGACCAAGTCGGCTTACATAGATGGTCTGTTGGAAAGCGACCCAGTTCTCACCGTGCTCCGGATTGACCTGGGCTACTCACGCAAACTGGTCAAAGAATTGACGGTGGAGCGTGTATCTAGCGATTTCAAAGATTTCCTGAACAAGCGGCGGCGAAACAAGATTTTTTCCAACGAGCGCGGGTATATCTGGAAGCTGCAAAATTGTGATGGTCGCGGTTTGCACTACCACCTCATCCTCTTTTTTGGCGGGGACGATGTGCAAAGTCTGCAACATCTCGCGCAACAGGTCGGTCAATACTGGACGAAAGTCACCTTTGGTCAGGGAGACTACCAGGACTGCAGCATGTCGCCGCATCCCTACAAGCGCATGGGAATAGGAACTGTCCGTCGCAGTGATGTTGAACGCCGCGCTGTACTGCTCGATATCGTGACTTACCTCTGCCAACAGGACCAGGCACTCAAAGTCAGAGGAGCACGCGTCATTGACCAGGGCCGCTTGAAATAGGTGAGAAAGTAGCGCCTGTCAATGTGACCGGGTGCTCGTAAAAAGTAGTACCGTTTGGAGTGTGGATACGAGCGCCAGTGCGAAGACTACATCGCAGCCACCAGCACCATGACAACGAAAACCGATCCACCACTTTGAAGCCATCACCACGCTGACCAAAACGCCGCCTGCGCGCAATGCCGGTGGGGTTTTTACTCGGACCGCTCAACCATTTGATGCACATCGCGAAACTTGACCAGCAGCCCAGCAAATTACTTGACGACCCTCAAATCGGAGCCACTTTCCACAGTCCGACCTGCACCGGGTGGACATCAAATTCTTGACCAATCTGGTTGATGGTCTTGCCGCTGCGCAAAGCCTGCTGTACATCAATAGCCGGTCTTCACTGGCTTGATGTCCATTGCACCGCTGGTCACCTCTGGCGGGCATTTCACCCACCAACACTTACTCAAATGGAGTTATCTATGGACACCAAACCCATACCTGCGCCAGTGCAGAAAACCAATTCCCCCCCCGCGTCACAATACTCGTCGCCTCTATAGAACCAAGAACCTGGGGACGGCGAAGAGGGACAGAACCCCGATGGCCACTCAAAGTGCCCCTCTTGTGTCTTCTGCAAGCCATCAAGTAACAAACAGTCGCGCAACCGGTGGGTCAGCTTTCTGTGAGCACGGGTGGGTCAGGTTTGGTGAGCGCCAAAGTCATACCCGGTAATCAGATGCCCATTGTTCGTGGCACGCTGAAACGCCTTGAGGGGTAGTGCACCTGACTTCGATGCGGCGGGATGCACTTGCGGCCAGTTGCGCGGAAATCTGTGGCGCTTCGTCAAGCAAGCCAGCCCTAAGACCGAGGTCTTAGGGGTGCTCCAAGCCCGATCAATTTTTTATGTTGGGTGGGATGTTGGTGTTACGCGCGCATAAAAGAAAAATACACTTGTAAATCAATGACTTACAAGTGTATTTGGCGGAAGCGGTGAGATTCGAACTCACGGATGTCGTAAAACACCGCCGGTTTTCAAGACCGGTGCAATCGACCACTCTGCCACGCTTCCAAGCCGCGAATTCTAACCCGGAGTTGGTGAGCATTTGGCGTAGCCTTATCATCGGGGCTTGGCAAAATGAAACACCTTACAAAAATGTTCTAGGAACCAGTCATGATTAAAGAACCTGTTGATGGTCAGCGTATTTTTTCTCGCGTACCGTTTCATGCGCCGGTGGTTTTGCATCTGCACAACCATTCTTTCAATGTGACACTGCTCGACATCGCGTTCAAAGGTGCCTTGGTTCACACGGCTGCGCCCATGGCGATCATCTTGCATGAAAAGTGTCGCTTGGTCTTACCTTTGACCGATGGTGGCGATGCCATTGA
>CAIYNH010000552.1 GCA_903927495.1 uncultured beta proteobacterium | reverse complement strand
TCACGATTAATTCCAAGTCGGTTCGCAGAAAAAGAGAATTCCGTTCTTCTTGGAATCGCTGACAACGACCAACATTTGTCTGAACTCTTCGAACTTGACAATGCCACAAACCAGCGCCTGATTGCTGAACTCGGTGGTCTCTCAGGTATCGGCGTTGACGAATTGGTTTTTGGAATCCCAAATTTTCGGATTATCAATGCAGCCTTCACATATCCACGCCCAGAGGGAAGTCGGTTCAATGATGGAGAGCGTGGCGCCTGGTACTGCGCCTTTGCCATTGAAACAGCTTTGGAAGAAATCATTTTTCACAAAACGATCGAATACGCGGAAATCAATCGCTTTGACGATTCGGTGATGTACCAAGAGTTTCTTGCCGACTTCAATGCATCTTTTCATGATTTGCGTGGGAACGCCAACAACAAGGACTGTTTGAATCCGTCCAGCTATTTGAAGTCACAAAATTTGGCCCTCCGCTTACTTGCGGCTGAATCCCTCGGCTTGATCTATCCGAGCGTGCGTCATGCTGGCGGCACTAATCTGGTGTGCTTCCGTCCAGCACTCGTTGGGAACGTGAGAAAAGGCAAGGTTGTGAATCTTGCTTGGAGCGGTCAGCCATGTCCAACTGTCCAACTGAGCTGAATGATTTTGACCGCCGTCGCCCTGTACGGAAGATTTCTTCTGCACGTTCTCGTCCCCCAAAAACATAGCTCCAGCGCCGAGTGTTGCACATGGAGCCTGCTTTCAAATACGAAGGGACTCCCCACTTTCCGGTAACGGCATCAAGTGCCAAGATTGGCTTGTGGAAGTCAGTCTAAAACCTTTGAAAGGGGAAGTCCCATGGGAAATATTACACGAGTTGGTGTGGATTTGGCCAAGTTGGTGATCCAGGTTCACGCCGTTGATGCTGGTGGCAAACTTGTTACCAATCGGCAACTGAGCCGCGACAAGTTTCTGCCATGGTGCGCGCAGCTGCCTCCAGGCTGTCTGGTGGCGATGGAGGCCTGTGGCGGCTCCCACCATTGGGCGCGCAAACTCATTGCTTTGGGGTTGAACGTAAGAATCATCGCAGCCCACTTGGTGGTGCCCTATCGACTGCAGGGTAAAGGTGGCAAGAATGACGCCAATGATGCCGCAGCCGTTTGCGAGGCGGCGTCCAGACCAAACATGCGTTTTGTACCGGTCAAGACGACGGTTCAACAAGGCATATTGTGCGTGCACAGTTTGCGCGAGGGGCTAAAGGAAGAACGCACAGCGAGCATCAATCGCATCCGAGGCATGCTGACTGAGTTCGGCCTAGTGGTATCAAAGAGCCCGGAGAAACTGCGTGAGAAGTTGACCGACATACTGGAGGATGCCAGCAATGATCTTTCCGGCTTAGCCCGACTGGTTATTCAAGAAGCCTACGACCAGTGGAAAGATCTCGACAAGCGCATCGAATGGTGCGATGAACGTATCAATGCGCATGTGAAGGATGATGCACAGGCCAAGGCTGCCATAGAGCTTGTGGGAGTTGGCCCGGTCACGGCCTCTGCGGTGGTGGCCACAGTCAGTGACTTCCAACAGTTCAAGAACGGTGCTCAGTTTGGGGCTTGGTTGGGATTGACGCCAAGGCAAAACTCCAGCGGGGGGAAGAATAGTCTGGGCGGCATCACCAAGCGCGGGGACATGTACCTGCGCATGTTGCTGATCCAGGGTGCCAAGTCAGCGGTGATGACGGCACACAAGCGCAGCGACCCAATCTCCAAGTGGCTGTATGAACTGCGAGAGAAGTCGGGCTGGCAAAAGGCGGCTGTGGCGATGGCAAACAAGAATGCACGCATTCTGTGGGCCATGATGACCAAAGGGAGTCGCTTTGATCCCCAGCATGTGAGTGTCAAGCCAGTTGGTCCGGCAACAGCAGCGGCATAGTTGGCTCAGTTGGTGTATTTCTGCAAGACGTGAAATTGAAGATGCAGTAATCAGGTCAGACCGGCGGCGGGTAAGCTCGATAATCTGTTGGGGAATGCGTTGGCATAGACCCGCATTTCAAATGGAGCCCTGCCGAGCGGTTCGTATCTGGGTCCGCACCAAGAGTGCAACAAGGCCGTCTGTAAATATGCAGTCTGTTCCCGTTTCCTCGCCACTTCAACTAACGCCAAGGCAGAATACCGTAATCAAGGAGATACCAATCCGATCAGTGCTTGACTGTGTGGTGAGTCCCTGTAAACAGATTAAGCGAACGGCTGGGGTCGGGTGGCCACTTTTGTTAAACCGGATTGCCGCGTTCGCACTGGGCGACGACCACTTTGCAGTTTTTGCCACAGTTTGCCAATGCGATGCGCTTTGCTTCTTCTTCTGTTGCCGCGTAGGCTGAACCGCTGTTTTGCGCAGACTTGGCGTAGGCTGCGCATGCGTCATACCAAACGGTGGCATGACAGAAATGAAGCCCTTTGGCAGCGCACTGGCTCTCTGCTGCTTGTTTGGCTGCGGCCTGGGAGGGATGGCCGCTGACGATGAAGTGCTGCTCAGTGGAGGCATCACTTGCGCTGGGGTCTGCATCACCCACGGCAATTGCTCCGAAGGCAAATGCCGAACTGTGAATGAGTGAATTTATCAGTAAGCCAGCAAAAAATCTGTTTGAAAATTTGAAATCATAAAAAAATAAACATGCAGCGGAAATGTAGAAACTTATGCTCTATCGATTAGAATCATTTGCAGGCCTCCAAAAT
>CAIYNH010000551.1 GCA_903927495.1 uncultured beta proteobacterium | reverse complement strand
GCGCTTGAGGTCTTCAAAGTATTCCGATGCCAATCCGCTGCGTAGGGTTTCAAGCAGAAACTTGTAGTGCATGTGCAGAAAAATGGACTCGTTTTCAAGCCAGCCAGGTGAGAAAATTTTGCTTCTGCCGATCTCAAAGCTTTCGCTATCAAGTGGTGTATTGACGCGAAACATGCCCAGTTTTTTGTCAAACAGCGAAGAACTGCGCACCGACTGGTATAGCGCTTTGGCTTTTTCAGGGCTGTCAATTGCACGCAAGGCATGCACTGAGCCTTCCAAAAAGGCGCTGACCGGTTTTTGCTGAAACTTGAGCACGCGTACATGCACCGCCACCGGCTCGTCTTCGTTCAATGGCGCTGGCAGATCCTCCTGCGGCAGAATGTCATACGCGCAAACTTCCTGGATGTAATAGCTGATGGCTAAGCCTTGTGCATTCACCGCCTTGGCCAGTCCACGCTGCAACGCCAACTCGGTGCCGGACAAGAATTGCCACAACTCTGCACCCGTGAGAGCCGCTTCGGTGCCAACAATGCCCAAACGGATCTGCGCGCGAAAAGCTTCACGACGGTCAGCCAACTGCTCCCAAGTTGGGAAAAAGTTGCTTTCATCGACAGCCGCCAAGAGTTGCGACACTGACCGCACAAATTCTGCTACTTCTGTCGGCAAGGAAATACTTTCATCCATGCCAAGATTGCACCGGACAGCATCGCGCACAAAGAGTACCCAGCGCTTCAGCGCAAAAGCCTCGTGCGTTGAAGATCCCAATAACCCAGGCAAGCCGTTCAGGGCATCACACCAACCGGGGCGGTCGGACTCCATCTCTAAACCGGTCCCAAAGGGGTCCAGCATGGAGGCTTTAACTGCCATCAAATTGACTATTTTTGCCAATAGCGTGGTCCGGTAGATGTGACTTTGACCCTGGCTGCTTCGCATGGCGTTGGGGGCTACTTTTCGGGCGGCAATCACGGCAGATTTTTCATGATCACGAATCACAGCATGCAATTGCCGTACCGAGCCATCCTGGCGTAGCACGTATTTTTTGGCACGCGGCTGCACCGTATGGTCATTGTCAAAATAGGTGAATTCTGCGCGCTCGAACAGCAGCGAGCGAAGTCTGTCCGGATACAAAGCCGCGTAACTTTCGAGCAGATCAAGGTTATAAATCCAGTGGTCAACCCAATAACCTTCGCCATGCTGTGCTCCCTGGATTTTGTCGGCCAAGCCCAGAATCTGGTCAAACCGAGGTAGCGCTGCTTCCTGCGAGCCGCAAGACTCCAGCAATGCCTCCATCAGCTGACCGGGGCTGAAAACCTGGCTCAATAGCGCTTGCCAGGCGGGCGTGTTGCCCACAGGCCAAGCTTGCATCAGCACCTTCAACGACTTCGTTGTGAGACAAAATTTTTCTGACTGAATCACCAAGGGGTTGTTGCCATCGAGCTGAATCAAATTAAAAAAAGTCTCGATGTTGCTGGTATCAACACCCGGAAATATGAAGTTCTCTGAACGACGGTTTTGATTGACATCGCGAAAATTGCCGTTACCCTGCGACCAGTAGGTAGGGGCCAGCTCAAAGAAGTTGTAGTCGCGCTCCATGTCGCCATGTTTGCGTGTAAAGGTGTGGAAAACCCGTGCGCCGTGAGGTCCGTCGATCACCACCGGCTGACCACCGCGTAAGGTGTTGTCCAGAAACGATTGACGGGTATAGGGATCAAGTTGTTCAGGGCCTGCAAGCAGTGCAAATTTGTCCGTCAGCTGTGTCACCAGGTGGCTATTTTCAAGACGCTTATGAGCAGCGTAGTGCACATTTCCGGCAACCCGTGAGCGAAATGCGTGCACGAACTCCCAATCTGCGGACTGTCCAAAATACGAATCCCATGCAGCAGACCCGCCCGGATGGAGCGACAGCGTGAGATCGGCAAAGGCAGATCCGGTCATGGTTTCACGGCGCGCCTGGCTCGGATCAAGACTTTCTTGTTGCATGAAAGTGAGCGGTGTTTGCATGCTGGTATCTGAGCCGAAAACCAAATCAGGGTCAGCAATGATGGGAACCGTCTGCCCTTGCTGCAGCGTGAAGGCAAAAAACCCGCCTTCAATCCATTGCATCTCAGGCTTGTCAGAGGGTTCAACCTTGAGTTTGTAGAAGGGCAAGGCCTCCTCAACGTGGCGAATCTCGGCAAAGGCCTCCATGGTGCGAGACATCAGCTTGAGCAGTTTCTCTTCCAGCCCAAAGGGCACGATTTGCGGCAGACCATCCAGCACCGTGGCCCGAATCGACTGAGAACTCAGATTCTCCAGTGTCACGCAGCGCACCAATGCAGGCAAATTTTCATTCGGCAAGGTGAAGTAAACCACCCGTATGCGCAAGCCCAAGGCGGGGTTAAATTCCTCAATTTCAATTTCTTCGGGCCGAACGATCAGGCACTGCTCTACGCCAGCCGCTGGAGTGATCTGAAAAGGCTCGTACAGCAGCGGGCCAGCGTCCCCTTCAATCTTGATGAAGGTTCGAAAACCGAGCAAAGAAGTTAGGGCATAAGCCTTGTTGGCGGCATGAAACTCGAGCATGGCCGCGTTTTTGTCACGCACCCCAAAGCTCGAAATGCATTGACCACGGTTGGTATAGAAAGCCCACAACGGTTTGCCACAAGCACCTGCAATACCGGGTAAAAAACTGGAAAATGGGCGCGCTAAATTAAAACTGGGCAGGTGAAAGCCATCGGCTTGCAATGGTGATTTTTGCTTCATGTTGTTGGTTTTAAGACCTGAGCTGATTGAGCATGAGCTGGGTCACCAGCGTGATGCCACTTTCGGTGCGAAAGAAGCGCTTGGCATCAAGCTGTGCATCTTCGCCAATGACCATGCCCTCGGGGATGTGACAGGCCCGATCCACCACCACCCGGCTAAGTCTGACGTGACGACCCACCTCAACCTCTGGCAACAACACCGACCACTCCACCTCGGCATAGGAATGCACACGCACACTGGAAAACAGCACCGAGCGAAAGACCTTGCCAGAAATGATGCTGCCACCAGACACCAGGGACTCAATCGCCATGCCACGGCGCTCATTCAGATTGTGGATAAATTTGGCCGGTGCGAGCTGTGGCTGGTAGGTCGAGATGGGCCAGTAGGTATCGTACAAATTTAGCAGCGGATCAGTCGCAGTCAAATCGATATTGGCATCCCAATATGAATCGATGGTGCCAACATCGCGCCAGTAAGGGGTTTCGTCGGGTCCGCTGGTTACACAACTCAAGGCGAACGGATGCGCCACGGCACAACCTTTGTTTACCGCATGAGGAATGATGTCTTTGCCAAAGTCATGGGTCGATTCAGGGTCTGCCATGTCGCGCGCCAGCTCCGCGTAAAGGTATTTGGCATTGAAGATATAGATGCCCATGCTGGCCAGCGATCGATCCGGTTTACCTGGCACGGCTGAAGGGTCCGCTGGTTTTTCAGCAAAATCAGTGATTCGCCAGTGTTCATCCACAGCCATCACGCCAAATCCCTTGGCCTCTTCGCGGCTGACTTCAATGCAGGCCACCGTGCACTCGGCACCTTTGGCCACATGGTCGGCCAGCATCAGCGCGTAATTCATCTTGTAGATGTGATCCCCCCCCAGCACCACGACATACTCAGCGTTGTAACTGTCCAGAATATCCTGATTTTGCGACACGGCATCGGCCGTGCCCCGGTACCAGAACTCCTCATTCATGCGCTGCTGCGCCGGCAACAGATCGACGAACTCATTCATCTCGGTTTTCAGAAAGGCCCAGCCGCGCTGCAAATGGCGCAGCAGACTGTGCGACTTGTATTGCGTGATCACCCCCACCCGGCGAATGCCTGAATTCAGACAATTTGAAAGTGCAAAGTCGACAATCCGAAATTTGCCGCCAAAGTAGACGGCTGGTTTGGCGCGCCGATTCGTCAGGTCGTGCAAGCGGCTGCCACGCCCTCCAGCCAGCACCAGGGCGATAGCCCGCTTCGGCAGGTCAAGTTGACGTGCAAGATCTTTGGACTGCATAGTGCCTCCAGGCAAGTTGGTAGATATGAAAGGATCAGGCGAGTGAAAGCGCTGGTTTAGGCGTACTTGGGCTTGCCATCTTTGTCCCACAGACCCCAGAAGGCACCTACATCGCCTTCAGCGCCAACTTTCCAGACTTCATCAAAGGCCGAGAAATAGAAGACATCAATGCCATCTTGCCGCGCCCAGGTCTGGGTATCGATAAAGTAGCGCATCGCATCGGCCGTGGAAGGGACTGCGCCATGGAACGTGCTGCCTTGATCGGGCCAGCCGGTTTCTGCCACGATGACCCGCTTTCCGCCAGCGACTGCCAGCACACGCTGCACCATGCTTTGCATGTAGGAAACAGCTTGCTCGCGCGCACAGCCTTCCCAGAACGGATAGCAGTTGATCAGCAGCACATCGCAGGCGGCAGTGATCCGGGGATGTTTTTCAAACAGGTAATAAGCATCAACGTATGCGACCTGTACAGCAGGCAGGGCTTGCTTTACCCGCTCTAAAATAGATAGCAATTCAAGTTCCGGCAAATCCTCGCGTAATAGCACCTCATTGCCGATGGCCACCATATCAGCGTGTCCTGCGCGGGCCACAGCAATCACACCATTGATTTCGCGCTCATTGACGGCGCGATCTGTGCCCAGCCAGGCACCCACCACGGTCTTGAGGCCGAACTGGCGCGCGATGGCGGGTATTTGCTCGTGACCATCGGTACACGAAAAGGAGCGAACCCACTGCGTATAAGGGCTGATCAATTCAAGTCGCTGCCTGATTTGGGCGGCAGTGACCTGCGAACCCGGCTTTTGCCCCTTAAGGTAAGGGCTAAAACACAAACCGTGCACTCCGGCTTGCAAGACAGATTGGAAATCCTGCTTCAAAGTAGCCTGCTGTTGCGGTGAGAGTCGCAATGACAAACCCACTGCCGTAATGGTGCTGCCGTGTTGGGCCATCCAGGCCGATTCCAATGGCGCAGAAGGAGCTTTGGCGGGCCATGCCTGCATGGTGGTGTTGACGCTACTGACAACTGGGCTGCCCGGCACCAGGCTTACCGGTGCAGCCGCAGGGACTTCATGCGCTGCACCGGGTTGCAGCGCCGAAGGGTCAGCCGGGTGCGCAGTATGGGCCCGGCGCAGTGCCAGCTCAGCACCCATAACTTTCACCGTTTCCTCGTCGAGCTTGTAAAACCAGAGGGCAATGATGGCGATGATGGCTCCGACGGCAGGAATGATGCTCATCATCATCATGATGCCATCGATGGCGCGGGGGCCCTGGGCAACGTTGGGCATGTAGTCAAAGTAGGCCAGTAGCCAGCCAGTACCAGCACCGCCAATGGCCCAGCCAAATTTCTGCGCCAACGAGGCGGCCGAGAAGATCAAACCTGTGGCGCGCCGTCCCCATTTCCATTCAGAATAATCGGCGGTATCGGCATACATGGCCCAGACCAGCGGCGCTGTAGGTGCCGCACAGAAGCTGATCAAAGCGTGTGCAGCCCAGACCAGCGCAATGTTGGCCGGGGGCACAAAGTAAAAGCCGATGGTCAGCAGCGCGGTCAACGCCATCGACACCATGTAGAAGTTGCGTTTACCGAAGCGCTTGGAGAGCGGCGAGGTCACCATGACACCAGCGATGAAGGCAATGGCACCGGTGGTCATGACTGGGCCAAAATACGCTTTGCCACCAGGCACCACGTAGTCAAAGTAATAAATGATCACCGTGCCTCGAATGTTGGCATAGGTAAGCGCGGCAATGCCCACCACGCACAGCACCACCCACGGCGTGTTGCGAAACAAATCTTTGAGATCGGTTTTGAGCGAAGTTTCTTGCGCCTCGGGCGGCTGTACCCGCTCTTGTGTCATGAGAAAGGTGGCAACAAAAAGCACCACGGCAACGCCCGCATAGACCGTCATCGCCATCTGCCAACCATGCGCCGAGGTGTCCTTGCCACCAAAGTATTCAACCAGCGGTATGGCGGTGTTCACGATGATGAACACCGGCAGCAGCGCCATCACAAACCGGTACGAGGAGGCGCTGGTGCGATCGTCGGAGTTGGGGGTGAGCACGCCCAGCAGAGCCGAGTAGGGAATGTTGATCGCCGAATAGGCGATCATCATCAGTGTCAGCGTCAAATAGGCGTAAACGATCTTGGCGGTGCCGTCGAAGCTCGGGGTGGTGAAGGCCAGAATCGCCGTCAGCGCCATAGGCAGGGCCATCCAGATGAGATAAGGCCGAAAGTGACCCCAGCGGGTATTGGTCCGGTCGGCGATGGTGCCAATCATTGGATCAATGAACGCATCTGCAACACGGGTCACCAACATCATCGTGCCCATGGTTGCCGCGCCCAGCAAAAAGACATCGGTGTAAAACTTGGCGATGTAGATCGAGAACATCTGCCAGAACAGGTTCGAGGCCAGGTCGCCGAAACCATAGCCTATTTTTTCTGTGACGGTGAGCTTTTGCGTGTCGCTTGCCATTTGTACCTCCTACTTGACGAGTTCCGGGTAGAGCACCTGCATGACCTGTTTGGGATGACGATCCACGGTGAACAAGCCCCAATGTTTCTCGGGCTCCATGGGGTCGGGCGACCCTTTCCAAGGTTCGTCAAAAGCTTCAAAGACAAAAATCATGATGCCTGATTGTGCTGACCAGTTCATCAGATCTTGGTAATAAATGGCCTGCAATTCCTGCGATGAGTTGTGCGGCTGGATACCGCGACCATTCGAGTTGGTGGCCCAACCAGCCTCGGTGATCACAATTGGCTTATCGGGGTAAAGACGTGCCACGCTCGCCACGTTTTCCTGGGTATAAGCCAGTGCTTCATGCACATGCTTGTATTCCCACACCGGGTAGGTGTGCAGTGAAATGAAGTCAAGCTCAGCAACCAAATCATGCAGCTTGTGTTGCCAGGGCACATAGTTTTCGCAAAAAGTCACTGGCTGCATGACGTGCTGTCTGACATGCCGCACATAGTCGATCATGTGCTTGACCGGGACAAAATGATCGGTCCAGTCGACCGTGGCCTCATTGCCCACAGCCACTGAAAAAATGCGCTCCGGGTACTGGTTGGCAAGGACAATCAGCCGCTCAATCTCGGCCAAATTGGCCTGCTTGCTTTGTTCGAGCCGCTCCTGGCTATAAGTGCCGCCCCAGGGGCAGCCAAAGTTGTTCATCTCCGGGCCCAGATAGGCACCCAGCATCACTTGAAAATCAAGTTTTTCTTCGGTAATGACCTGCAGCACCCGCTCGGCGTGCACAGTGCAGTCATACAGTCGCAAATAGCGCCAGTTTTTTTGCAAAATGTGCAGGTCTTCACGGATTTCGTCCAGGGAGGGAAAGGTCTGCGTATCAGGGCTTTGCCCATGCCGATAGCCCGAATAGCAAATGGCATTGCCGGGCTTGAGTCCTGCCACACTTCTCACGCTGTGGCACCTAGGGCAAATTTGGGTTGACCGTCTTTATCCCATAGGCCCCAATAAGCGCCCACATCGCCTTCTGCACCCACCTTCCAGGCTTCGTCAAAGGCGGCAAAGTAAAACATTTCAACACCGGCTTGCTGAGCCCATTGCACGGTATCGATAAAGTAACGCATGGCACCAAAGTGCGAGGGCACCGAACCGTGGAATGCCGAACCCCTATCAGGCCAGCCAGTTTCGCTGATGATGACCGGTTTGCCCGCCGACACCGCCTGCACCCGGCGCACCATGGTTTGCATGTAATCCAGAGCCTGCTCGCGCGGACACCCTTCCCAAAACGGGTAGCAGTTGGTCAGCAGCACATCACACGCCGCAGTCACTTTTGGGTGTTTTTCAAACAGGTAATAGGCATCAACGTAACCCACCGCAACGCCAGGGAGAGCCTGCTTGACACGCTCTATAAAAGAGAGCAAGTTGTCTTCGCTCAGGTCTTCCCGCAGCAGCACCTCGTTGCCGACTGCGACGATGTCGGCATGGCCGGCACGGGCCACTGCAATCACACCTTCAATTTCGCGCTCATTGATCTCAGCGTCGGTGCCCAGCCAGGCTCCCACCAGGGTTTTTAAGCCGCATTCATGGGCGATGCTTGGAATCTGCTCATTGCCGTCGGTGCAGGAGAAGCTGCGCACCCAGCGTGCGTGCGGTGCCAAGATCTGCAGACGTGCCCTGATTTGCTCTGCGGTGATTTGCGCGCCCGGCTCTTGACCATCAAGGTAAGGACTAAAGCACAAACCATGGACACCAGCGGCAAGGGTTTGGCGAAACGCCGCATCGAGTGCAGATTGTTCGCTCCCGCTGGGCCTCGGTCCAGGTACAGCGGGAACCTGCTGGCCGGGCGTAAACCCGCCCGCGTGGTCCGACTCAGGGTGAGCGCTCACTGTGGCGGGCTCCCAGGCTAAGGATGAAGAATAAGTTTGCGACATGGCATCAAGCTCCGTAATGCCTGTGGGTTACACAGTTTTGGGTTTGGGGGTTTTCTGGTAGGGCAAGCGCCCCTTGCCGATGGGCTTGGCCGTGGCATAGCCGCCAACTCTGTCATAAACCCTCACGTAATCCACCACCATCTCGGCTGGAAACTGGGTTTGTGGATTGGGGTGACCCGGAAAATTGCCGCCCACGGCAACATTCATGACCAGGTAAAAGGGCTGATCGAACGGCGCAGGCCAAGGGTTGATGTCGGCCTTGCGTTGGGCGGTGACACCCGCACCGTCAACTTTTTTGCTGCAGCTCCACCAGAACGTCTGGGTTGCCCAGAGCACGCCGTCGAGCAGCCAGCGAATAACGCCTGGTTCCCATTCCACGCTGTAAACATGCCAGTCTGCCACCGTGCTTCCGTCTGGAATGTCATACACATGGGTGACCAATTCACGCGCTGGAAAGCCAGATCCAAAGTGGATGGTGCCCAAAGTTTGATGCGGTTTTTCACCGACAATTTCCATCACGTCAATTTCGCCGGACGCTGCCCAGCCACCGTATTTGTCATCCAGGGGCAGCATCCAAAGCGCCGGCCACATACCCTTGCCCCATGGCACCTTGGCGCGGAACTCGAATTTGCCATAGAGTTTTGAAAATAGGGGTGTGCCATCGCGTCTGCGGGTTTTAAGCCGCGCCGACGTGTAGCCACAGCCGTGCAACGACTCTTTGACTGCACGAATGGTCAGCAGGCTGTCTTTGACCGACACGTTTTCTGGTTCTCGGGTGTAGTACTGCAACTCTTCATTGCCCCAACCCTCAATCCAGGTGTGTGACTTGTAGTCAAAAAAACCATTGCCAATGTCAAAATCCCATTTCTCCAGGTCGATCTGATCGCCCTCGAATTCATCATTCCAGACCAATGCCCATTCGGAAGTCGGTTCAATCACAGACATCTTTGCTCCTTGTTTCAACAGACCAGACGGCCATCGGCGGCAAAGCTCAAGGCCCATGCAGCATCGGGCACCAAACCCACCACCTCGCCTGAATTGCACTGATTGTTTTCGGTACCGACCTTGGCGTTCAACAATTCGGTGACCCCCTGCACCCGTAAATGCAGGATCGACGAGTCCCCCAGATGCTCGGCCAGCACCACGCTGGCGGCAATACCTTGACCCCGGGCAACGATTCGCATATGTTCTGGCCGCAAACCGACACGCTGCACACTGGCCGGCGCCCGAGCAGCCAACAGGCTCCACAAGGCTTGGTGCGGGTCTGAGGCACCGTTCGCAGGGGGTCGATCTACCAGATTGATTCTTGGTGCGCCTAAAAATGTCGCGACAAACTCATTGCAGGGTTTGTTGTACAAATCCAGTGGTGCGCCCAGTTGTTCAATGATGCCTTTGTTAAACACAGCAATGCGATCACCCATGGTCATGGCTTCAACCTGATCGTGAGTGACATAGATCATGGTGGTACCGAGTTCTTTGTGCAGACGCGAGAGCTCAATGCGCATATTGACGCGCAAGGCCGCGTCGAGGTTGGACAAAGGCTCGTCAAACAAGAACACCTTGGGCTTGCGAACAATCGAGCGGCCAATGGCAACCCGCTGACGCTGGCCACCTGAAAGCTCCTTCGGGAAACGTCCCAACAGCTCGGTGATGCACAAAATATCGGCGGCATGGCGCACCTGCTCATCGCGCTTTTCTCGACCGACTCCGGCCATCTTCAGGGCAAAGCCCATGTTCTCAGCAACCGTCATGTGGGGATACAAGGCGTAGCTTTGAAACACCATGGCCGCGCCACGGTCAGAGGGACGCAGGTCATTGGCTCGCAGGCCATCTATCAGAATGTCGCCGCCAGTCACTGTTTCGAGTCCGGCGATCATGCGCAAGGTGGTCGATTTTCCGCAGCCCGAGGGACCCACAAACACCAGAAATTCGCCGTCACGTACTTCAAGATCAATGCCTTTGATCACGTGTACATTGCCATAGCTTTTGCGGATGCCCCGCAGTGAAACCTGACCCATATTAAGCTCCTATTGCGACCGTGTTCCACTGCGAGTGGACGGCCTTTGCTGACAGATCGCCTTGATTGCGCTTGGCGGTTTGACGTTGAATAAAACCTTGGTACCAATACGCGCTGTCTTTGAGCGTGCGCTGCTGAGTGGCATAGTCCACATGCACAATGCCAAAGCGTTTTTCATAGCCTGAAGCCCATTCGAAGTTGTCCAGCAGGCTCCAAACCATGTAGCCTTCCATGCGCACCCCTTGCCGTATCGCGTCGGCGACCGCAGCGATATGTCGGGCGATATAGTCTGTCCGCAAGGGGTCATGTACCCGTCCGTCCTGGCAATGGTCCTTGAAGGCTCCACCGTTTTCGGTCACATAAATCGGAGGAACCGGATAGTCGTTGTGAAGCCGCAGCAGCAGTTCGGTCAGTCCCTCGGGATAAACCTCCCAACCCATTTCTGTGATTTCTCGACCGCTTGAGTGCACATCCCAAGGCCCGGCAGCACTTACGACCGAGCGTGAGTAGTAATTCACACCCAGAAAGTCCATCGGCACAGACATGCTCTGCATATCACCGGCCTGAACACGCGGGGCATCGGCCTCCAGATGCGCCATCACATCAGCCGGGTACTGCCCCTTGAACAGCGGATCCATGTACCAGCGCAATAACAGGCCATCTTCCAACACCGTTTTGGCGAGGTCTTCTGTAGATTCAGTGGCTGGATGCATGGGCGACAAAT
>CAIYNH010000550.1 GCA_903927495.1 uncultured beta proteobacterium | reverse complement strand
TCAAAAAAGTACCAAGCCAAGCCAAGTACAGCGGCCAATGCTGCAAAACTGAAAGCGGTTTTTAGGGTGGTTGTGGTGGCCATGGCTTGCTTGGGTAAGGATACTGCAATCCCAGTTGTGCATGAAAGTCGTCTGGGTTGACTCAACCAAGTTGGCCTCGTGTACCGAACTGGTTTCTGTGAAAAAACTACCTGCGAAAAGAGTGCGTCAACCGACTCTGGCGCAACCTGATCAATCAGTGTAGACCTGAGGTGACCCCATTTATTTGATTTGAATCAGCTAAGTTGGGCGGCAGGTGTTGGGTGCTTGGACGGTCGGACAATTGAAACTGCCAAGCTAATTCCATTTCCATATCAATCCGACACTTTGTTGCTTCGCCTTGCCGTGCATTAGCACTGTCTGCGGCTTCGCGCCTAGTGTCGTATCGATCTGGAAACGGAATAAGACTCAGCCTGATGCTGTCCAACGAACCAGAGCAAGCGTGAGCACGGTTGGTATTGCCGGTGCTTAAGCGCCACCATGGAGGGTATTGATATAAAAATATTTAATGCTGTGTATTGCATTTATTAGATTTACAAAATGGAACGTACTGCATACGATGCGTCCCGATTCAGTTAAATAAAAGTCGAATTGAGGAGACAGTTTTGAAAATTTGCGTATTGGGTGCGGGTGCCCTGGGTTGCGCCTTGGGTGGGGTGCTAACCGAAGCGGGCAACGAGGTGTGGCTGGTGAACCGCAACGCGGATCAGGTCGATGCCATGAACAGCAGGGGCTTGATTCTGCGCGAGGCGGGAGTGAATCGGACGGTGGCTGTGCGTGCGGCTACCAGCGCCGCGCCGGTGGGTGTGGTGGACTTGGTGTTGGTGCTGGTGAAGTCGTTTCATACCGCCACCGCCATGTCGGCATCCACTTCACTGCTCGGACCACAAACTGTCGTGCTGTCGCTACAAAACGGCCTGGGTCATGAAGACGAGTTGGCTGCCATTGTGGGGCGCGAACGTGTACTGGCCGGTAAAACCTATGTGGGAGGTGCCCAGTTGGCAGCGGGGCATGTCAACATTGGTGTGCGCGGTAAAGACACGCACATCGGTGAACTCGAAGGGGGTGTGAGCGAGCGTGTGCAGCGCATCGCCGCTGTGTTCAATGCGGCTGGACTGGAAACACGGGTCAGTGACAACATTCTGGGCACCATGTGGGACAAGCTGCTCATCAATGTGGCGACCGGTGCGCTCAGCGCCATCACGCGGCTGAACTATGGCGAGTTGTACCAGCGCCTTGATCTGGAGGCCTGTGGGGTGGCTGCAGTGGCAGAGGCCATGGCTGTGGCCAAAGCCAGCGGTGTGGTGCTGAACATGGACGACCCGCGCCAGGCCTGGCTCAAAGCCGGCGCCGGCTTGCCGTATGAATTCAAAACCTCAATGTTGCAAAGTCTTGAAAAGGGCTCGGTGACAGAGATTGACTTTGTCAATGGCTCGGTGGTGCATCAGGGCATTAGATGTGGCGTGCCAACGCCAGTCAACCAGACTCTTGTGGCATGTCTGAAAGGCATCGAGCACAGCCTATTTGGCAACCAACACGCTTGAAACCATGACAACAAATAGCTCCTACGTGGAACATGTCGCATTGCGCGTGAAAGACATCCAGTGGCACATCCGGTTTTTCTATGCAGTGCTTGGCATGCAGGTGCGCGAGATCGACGGCCCCGAAGACGCTCCCAGCCAGTACTGGACGGTAGGTGGGCTGCAGCTCATTAGCACCCCTGATTTCATAGCGCCTGCTACTGTAGACACGGGCTGGTTAGCCCATTTAGGCATCATGGTGCAAGACCTTGAATTGGCCCTGACAGAGGCCCAAGCGTGGGGTGTGAAAGAACTTCCGCAGGGCCGCAACTGGTTGCAACTGCCGGACGGTCTGGCCATTGAATTGATCCAGTCCTGTGCTGACGGCGTGGCGCAAGCGCTGGCGGTCAAGTCACGCCCATAACACTTCAGCAATAACAGAACCACGCCATGCCCAAACCCAACATTCAATTTACCACCCCCGAGAAATACTGGGACGATGCCAAAGAAGGGGACGAGTGCATCAGTCCTACTTACACGGTCACGGCTGAGCGCATTGACGCTTATGCCGAACTCACCGGCGACTTCACACCCGTGCATGTGGACGAGGAATATGCCAGAAAGAGCCATTTTGGTCAGCGTGTGGCGCATGGTCTGATGGGTTTGTCGGTCGCTGATGGACTCAAAACCCAGAGCGAGTACCGTTTCTTGCCCGGCATGTCGCTGGGGTGGACCTGGGATTTTTTGTTACCGATTGCCATCAATGACGTGCTGCACATCAAATTTCGCATGGGTGCCATGCGTGCTTCCAAGAGTAAACCGGACTGGGGAATTGTGCTTATTCCTACAGAACTGATCAACCAAAAGGGCCAGGTGGTGCAAAAAGGTGAACACCGTCTGATGGTCCCACGGCGTCCCGTCTAATATCAAAAACAATAGCTACTCAAACTCTATTCATAAGCTTTTAAGGCCATTTTTATGCATAAATCATCGCAAGCCCTGCCACTCGCTGGTTTTCGTGTTGTCGATTACAGCCATTTTTTGGCGGGCCCGTATTTGTCACGCTGCCTGGCCGCTCTGGGGGCCGAAGTGATCAAGGTCGAGCGACCCACCGAAGGTGATGCAGGTCGGCACCATGCCTATTTGATAGGTAACTACAGCGGCTATTTTTTACAGCAAAACATGGGCAAAAAAGGCCTCTGCATCAATCTGAAAGACCCGCGTGGTCTGGCCCTGATGCACAAGCTCACCGACACTGCCGATGTGTTTGTTGAGAACTATCGCCCCGGCGCTTTGAAAAAGTTGGGATTGGGCTATGACGAATTGTCTGAGCGCAACCCGGGCCTCGTCTATTGTTCAATTTCGGCCTACGGCCACACCGGGCCGGATTCACATCGCGCCGGCTTTGGCCTGATTGCCGAAGCCAAAAGTGGCATCATGGCCATGGTCGGCAATCCGGGCGAAGCGCCACCGCTGTTGCGGGTTTCTCTGGGCGACATGTACACCGGCATTCAAGGCGCGGCCTCGGTGTGTGCCGCCCTGTTGGGGCGGGTCAAGTCGGGCAAGGGTCAGCACATTGACATGTCGCTGTACGACTGCCTGGTATCGATGCACGACTATGCGGTGCAGTGCTACACCCTGTCGGGGGGCAATGACATTGCGGTTCAGACCGGGCACGACATGCCGAATTCCACCTTGTACGGGGTCTTTACCGCCAAAGATGGCAATTTGGTGATCGCTGCACAGGTTGATGATGCCTGGAGGCGTTTTGCCAAGTTGGCTGGTGGCGATGCCTTCGCCGCCGATGCACGCTTTCATACCTCCAATGGCCGTAACGAAAATCGCCTTGAAATTTTAGCGGTGGCACGGGCCTGGGTCGGTTCGCACACTGTTGCAGAATGTCTGGCCGCGCTGGACGCGATAGATGTGCCAAGCGCCAAGGTGCAAGACATTGCCGAAGTCCTGGCTGATCCGCAGATTCAGGCGCGCGGCATGATGATTGAGCAAGACCATCCGGTGCTGGGCAAGATCAAGTTGCCCAACCTGCCTTTCCGGTTTTCAGGCTGTGACACTTCCCCCACCTGCGTGGCACCCGAAATGGGCCAAGACAACCGCGACATCGCCACCAGTCTGGGCTATGGCTCTGAGGATATTGATGCCTTGATCCAGGACGGCATTCTCTACAGTGCTACAAAATAGAGAGCTAGGTATGCAAGAGCAGTATGCAGTCATCGGCAATCCGATTGCTCAAAGTAAATCACCCATGATTCATGGCATGTTTGCTCAGATGACGGGTCAGGACATGCTGTACAGCAAGATTGAAGGCGCGTTGGGTGGTTTTGCTGCTGCGGTAGATGCCTTTAGAGCGGCAGGTGGTCGGGGCTTGAACATCACCACCCCATTCAAACTTGATGCTTGCGCTTATGCCACGCAAAAGTCGGCACGGGTGCAGTTGTCTGGCGCAGCAAATGCCTTGAAGTTCGACGGCGAGCGTGTGCTGGCAGAGAATTTTGACGGCATCGGTTTGGTGCGCGACATAAGCCAAAATCTGCATTCCCCGATGCGGGGCAAGCGTGTGCTGATGCTGGGCGCAGGTGGTGCAGCTAGAGGCGCGTTGTTGCCTATTCTTGAGCAAGTTCCTCTTGAGTTGGTGATCGCTAACCGTACCCTGCAAAAGGCCTGCGACCTTGCCAGCATTGGCGCGCAACAGGGGCGGGTACGTTCCAGCGGCTATGCAGAACTGGCTGGCCATAGCTTCGATCTGGTGCTGAACGCCACGTCGGCGAGTTTGGTTGGTGAACTGCCGCCGGTACCGGCTTCGGTATTTACGCGCTGTAGCCTGGCCTATGAACTGGCTTACGGCAAGGGGTTGACGCCATTTTTGCGCTTGGCGCACAACACCGGGGTAAAGCAACTGGCCGATGGAGTCGGCATGCTGGCAGAGCAAGCCGCTGAAGCCTTTGCCTGGTGGCGTGGCGTGCGACCCGACACCCGTGCAGTGATTGAGAAGCTGACCGTGCCCTTGGTCTGAGCGTTTTTGCATGTTCGTCGTCGCATCACGGTGATGTCAGGTTGGGCGCTGGTCTTATACTGTCAGAATGAACGAACTAGTACATTCTGTAATCGAGAAATCCGTGCGACCTATCCGGGAGCCATCCCGCACCAATGACCCGGCGCGCACCATGGCAGGAATTCTGGAAGTGGCCACAGCAGAGTTTGCCAAAAAGGGTTTAAGCGGCGCACGCATCGACGAGATTGCGGCTGCCACGCAAACCAGCAAACGCATGATCTACTATTACTTCGGGAGCAAAGAAGGGCTCTACATTGCGGTGTTGGAGGAGTCCTACCGGCGCATGCGGCAAATCGAAGCGGAGTTGCACCTGGAAGACCTCGATCCGGTTTCGGCGCTGCGGCGCCTGGTCGAGTTCACTTTCGATCACCACAGTGGCAATGAAGATTACATCCGCCTGGTGATGAACGAAAACATTGAGCGTGGTGCCTACCTGGCGCAAAGCAAGAGTATTCAGCAACTCAACGTGCCGGCGATTGCCGCCATCAAGGAGTTGTATGACCGTGGCGTTGGGCTAGGGGTGTTTCGCGCCGGTCTGGATGCACTCGACATCCATGCATCGATTTCGGCGCTGACGTTTTTCAATGTCTCCAATCAGCATACTTTTGGCCTGATTTTTAAGGACGCGCCAGGCTCGCAACAGGCCGTGGCAGCCCGTCGGACCAGTATCACCGAGATGGTTGTGCGCTTTGTCCTGGCCTGAGTTTTCTTAGCAAAAAATAAGGAGAGTTAAAAATATTTTTAAAACC
>CAIYNH010000549.1 GCA_903927495.1 uncultured beta proteobacterium | reverse complement strand
CTGTGCTTGCCAAGAAGACACAAGCTGAAGTTTGCTTCACTTGCCACAAGGAACAGCGTGCTGACAGTCACAAAGTATCGGCACATCCGATCGAGGCTGGAAAAGTGGTGTGCTCTGACTGCCACAACCCACATGGCTCAACGGGTCCAAAACTGTTGAAGAAAAACACCGTGACAGAAACCTGCTACCAATGCCATGCAGAAAAGCGCGGTCCATTCCTGTTTGAACACCAGCCTGTTACAGAGGACTGCGCCAACTGCCATACGCCCCACGGCTCCAACATCGCACCGTTGCTCAAATCCCGTGCACCATTCCTGTGCCAGGAATGCCACGATGGATCACACGCTAGCGGTACCGCTGCGGCTGGCAATGCTGCTGGCTACCAAGGTGGCCTCGCCAACAGGAGTGTTACGGGCGCACTGCTGAACCCAAGTCAAAACGTCGGTGGTCGTGCTTGCATGAATTGCCATAGCCAAGTACACGGCTCCAATAGCCCAGCTGGCGGCTATCTGCAACGCTGATTACACAAAATTGGAGAGAACAATGAAAGTTACTAACGGCAATTTCAAGCTGAGTGCGCTCGCACTTGCCATGGCCGGTGCCATGGTCACCATGTCAGCCTACGCTGATGAACAAGAGGCAGCAGCCCTCAAGCGTCCCACCAACTCCGTAGAATTGGGGGTTGCGAACGTCAACGTCAGTGGAAGCGCTGCCAAGTTTGGTGAATACACCGGACTGAACAAGACCGGCGGCGTGGCAGTCGGCAACATCAGCGTGCGCGGCGGTGACGCGTACGACAACAAAGGTGGCACCAGTCGCTGGTCTCTGACCGGTACCGACTTGGGCACATCATCGCGCACCCTGGGTGCAACCATGGGTGAACAAGGCGCTTGGAACTTCAGCGTCGGTTATGACGAGTTGACCCACTCCCTGTCTGATAGTTACCAAACACCCTACGTGGGCGTCAATGGTGGAAATCTCTTTGTCCTGCCAGCCAGCTACACAGCAACCCCGTTGACAGGAAACTTCGGCATGATCGGCAACGGAACCGTGCTGGGCACGGCCTACGTGGGCATGACTGCGGCTCAGATTGCCGCGCTGCAGAACCTTGACGTCAGCACTACGCGCAAGAATACGTCGGTCAACGCCGGCATTAAGCTTGACCGCCAATGGAGCCTGAGTTTTGATGTCAACCACCTGGATCAAAAGGGCTCCAAGCTGCAGGGTATTGGAGGTTATGGCGCAACAGCCCTCAATGGTGTGAGTGGCGAATCCATTGCGATTTTGCCCATGCCCACCAACTACGAGACCGACACTTTCAGCGTTGGTCTCAGCTGGCTTGGTGACAAAGGCAATTTCTCTGCTTCCTACAACGCATCAAACTTCCGCGATGCCAACGACAGCATGAAGTTCCAAACGTTCATGGGTGCCACCCTCATGCAAAGCATGACGACGGCGCCCAGCAATACGTTTAGCCAGCTGAACTTGTCTGGTGGATATGCATTGGCGCCAACGACCAAATTTGCTGGTTCCTTGTCCTACGCCCGTAACGAGCAAGACAACACGTTTGTAGTGCCTGACCCGCTCACAATGCAAACACCGTTGACAGCCGCGCAAACTTCATTGCATGGAGTAGTGGTGACAACCCATGCTGACGCACGGGTAACTGACCAGACGACCAAGCAACTCACGTTGTCAGCTGGATTGAAGTACGACAAACGGGACAATCAAACACCGTCGACCGTTTATGACTTCTTGGCCATCAGTGGCGGGAACCGGGGAACGTATCCCAATACACCGCTAAGCAACGACAAGGCGCGCCTGGAGTTCGCTGGCGACTACAAGATCAAATCCGGACAGAATTTCCGTGTCGAATTTGACCATGAAAACATCAAACGCTGGTGTAACAGCTACGGCGTGAACGCCATTTATGCAGTGATCGGCTTTGCGGGAAGCGGTCTGCCCATGTCTATTGTGAGCATGGTCTTGAACGAGCAGAAACGCAAAGCCGATCTTGATGGCAGCCGCCGCGAGGCAGAG
>CAIYNH010000548.1 GCA_903927495.1 uncultured beta proteobacterium | reverse complement strand
GTGCAGTTCGATGGCCACACGCCGCCGTTCAATTTCTTGAGCTTCCAGTACCCGCCTTGAGAGCGCCTTTAACTGGCGCGTGACGGTCAATAGCTTAGCTTCTGCTTGATGCTTGTATAGCGCCATTTCTAGCACAGTGCGCAATTCGCGTTCAGAAAACGGTTTCAAAATATAGCCAAATGGCTCGGTAAGTTTGGCGCGTGCCAGCACATCATCTGCAGCAAAGGCAGTGAGAAACACAATTGGCAAGGCATATTTCGTTCGAATGGTCTGGGCAGCAGCAATTCCGTCCATCTGACCAGCGAGTTGAATATCCATCAGCACCAGGTCAGGCAGCATTTGACCCGTCAGGGCGATGGCCTCCTCACCGCGCGTCGCGATCCCCACAACCTCGTAATCCAACTCCAGCAATTGTTGCGCTATATCACGGGCAACGATGGCCTCGTCTTCAACGATCAGAATTTTGGATGATTTAACTTTTGCTTGCATGTCGAACTAACAGACCTGAAATCCGAACTGTCGTCAGTGTAATGCTACAGACTCAGCGCCCCGTAGTCTTGCTCTTGGCCTGCGCCTTTTGTTTTTTGGAGTGTTTCGAATCGCTTTTGATTAACTTGTTGTCAACAATTTCTTCATTCACCAGTGGTTCTTGCAGGGCCGCCTCCAAACGCTGGCAAAGGGTGCGCAATATCTTGACCCTGGCATAGTTTTTGTCATTCGCTTCGACCAGAATCCAAGGTGCATCACCGGTGCTGGTTCGTTCAACCATATCGCAAATGGCTTGCTGGTAGTCGTGCCATTTTTCACGATTGCGCCAATCTTCCTGGGTAATCTTAAAACGCTTGAATTCAATTCTTTCCCTCTCCTTGAAGCGTTTGAGCTGCTCAGCTTGACTGATCTGGAGCCAGAATTTGACCACGATCACACCTGAATCAATGAGTTCATGCTCAAAGTCGTTGATTTCACTGTAGGCGCGAAGCCAGTCAGCCTCGGAGCAAAAGCCCTCAACCCGTTCCACCAATACCCGACCGTACCAGGTACGATCAAAAATGGCCACATGACCCCGACGCGGCAATTGTCGCCAAAAGCGCCATAAGTGCGGCTGCGCTTTTTCTTCTTCGGTGGGCGCTGCTACGGGTGTCACCTGGAATTGACGGGCATCCATGGCGGCAGCGATACGTCGGATTGCACCACCCTTGCCAGCTGCGTCAGCACCTTCAAATGCACACACCAGAGATCGCCCCTTAAAACGCTCGTCACGCACTAACTCTGACAGGCGGCCTTGCCATTTGGCCAATTCGTCTTTATAGGGTTTCTCAGTCAAGGCCAAAGTCAAATCAAGTTCAGACAAAACATTTCGACCATCCAGATCAACCCGCACCATTGGTGCAACCGTCGTCCGTGGAGCCTCAATCGCCTCCAATTTTTTTTGCATGGCTGCCAGCAGCACCTGCCCTACCGTCATGGAACGGTAACGGTCATCAGTACCTTCTACCACCACCCAAGGTGCAGCAGCGGTGTTGGTAAGGCGCAACACATGCCCTGCAACTTCTTGCAACTGATCATAGGTTTTCAGCCTGTCCCAATTCCACTGGGTGACACGCCAAGCCGTGCGCGGGTCTGCCGAGAGTGCTTTGAGTCGTTGTTTTTGCCCATCCTTGGTCAGGTGAAACCAGAACTTCAGCACCAGCGCGCCCTCGTTAACCAACATTTGTTCAAATCGATTGATCTGCTCGGCCCGTGCATCCAACTCTTTCAGTGAGATTTCACCCACAATACGTTGGCGAATCGGATCTGAATACCAGGACCCGGCAAAAATACCGACGCGGCCTTTGGCTGGCAGCGAACGCCAGTAACGCCACATCGGTGGGCGTTCAAGCTCTTCATCACTGGGCTGTGAAAAGGCCAACGTTGAAATGAATCGCGGATCCATCCACTGGTACAGCACATTGATGGTTTCACCTTTACCTGCCCCGTCCTGACCACTGATAAGCACCACCACGGGTGTTTTTCGTTTTTCGAACAAATTGATCTGTGCTTCCAATAATGCAGCACGCAATGCTGGCACGGACTTACGATAAGCCAGCTTGGCTAGTTCGTGACCGATCTCTGCGGATTCAAACATAGTGAACTTTCATTTTGAAATTCGGAATTAGCCAAAGCAGCGATATTGATGGCGCTGACCTTTACAAAAAATCAACAACTTCGCTCTTATACATGCAACAGGGTTCTCTCGCCATCGGCGTGTCGCAGGCGCTGTGCCAGAGTCCGTGAAATCGCAATAATCAAGATCAATGCCAGTTTTTTGTGTTCCTCGGCCAACATGTTGAATTGCTCAAGCGAAAGCACAAACAAGTCAATATCGGAACTGGCTATGGCGTTATCGCTGCGGGCCCGATCGTCCAAAAAGGCCAAACCACCAAAAAAATCACCTCGTCCAAAACTGGCAATGTGGTGAAACTGGCGACTGCCACTGATGGGTGCCATGATGCGAACCGAGCCACGTCGGATCAGGTACAACTCACGATTCTGGTCACCCAAGTTATATACCGGTTCACCAGCCTTGACCGAGCGCTGTTGCATGCGTGCTTCAAGGTCAGCCATAGTGACATCCCTACGTCCCTGAAACAAGTCCATTTCGGCGAGGCGCAGCGGCACTTCTTCAACCGTGGACTGCACTACGTCACCCACCAATCTGTCCTCAACCCACTCGATTGCCACTTCCAGGTTTTTGAAAACTCGCACTGCATGGCCATCATCAATAAGTCCGGTTTGTTTGAAAAACTCCACCAGGTTGCGCCCGTTGGGCAACTGCTCGCGCACATGGCTGATCAGCAAGGGCACACCCCGATCACGCAAGGTATCGCGCACCAAATTGAGCATGTGTGCGGCAGTAATATCCACAGCCTGTACCCAACGCATGTCCAGAATGACATACTCTCGGATCTTGATTTCAGGTTCGAGCACCGAATAGAGCTCATAGGTGGTACCAAAAAACAGACTGCCCTGCAATTCAAAAATGACGGCCTTGTCACCTTTGGCGGCAATCAATCGCATCTCAGATTCGGGTCGACACCAAGTTGATGAGCGTTGGTTGACGAATGTCTTGCGGCGTATCACAGAACCGCCAACCTGCTCACGCACGAACAACAATACTGACAATGCCACACCTGACAAAGACGCTGCAATGAGTCCGACTGTCAGGGCGAAGCCGATGACCACCAACACCACGGCAAAGTCAAAAACGGTAGCGCGCGACTCCAGAAAGTGCAACGGCTCGGTATCAATCATGCGCAGCCCCACCACAATCAAAATACCGGCCAGGGTAGCTACCGGAATCCAGGCAATGTACGCCCCCAACGCCAACCCGGCAAACAACACCAGTACACCCTCGATCGTGCCGGAAATTCGGGTTTGTGCACCACTCGACAAATTCACCATGGTGGCACCCATGGTGCCGGCACCGGGAATACCACCTATCGACGAGGCTGCAATGTTGGCCAGTCCTTGCGCCACGAGTTCACGATTGGGCTCATGACGAGTCCGGGTTTTTTGATCAATGACCACGCAGGTCTTGAGCGTGTCAATTGACAGAAGTGCCGCTAGGGTAAGCGCTCCACCAGCCAAAGCGAACACTTGGCCAAGCTTGAGTTCGCCAATTTCTTGCCAGCGCCCGGTAATGGTCTGAATGTAGCCTTCGCCGCTTGCGCCCAAGGCACCCAGAACCAGGGGGTTGTCAACAAGCGACATCATCGAAGCATCGGCATTGGCCAGCCCTAGGTAAGCCGCCACGCCCGCCACAATGCCCAAAATGGTACTTGGCACTGCCTTGGTCACGCGCGGGGCCAACAAAGCCACCAATACGGTGGCCAAACCAACCACAAGGCTACGGCTGTCCCACATATCAGGTGAAATCAGTGCTCGCCACCACGCCACATCCGATTTAGCCCCGACAAAACGTGGAATCTGGCTACCAATGATGATGAGACCGACACCGCTGAGATAGCCACTGACGACGGTGTAAGGGATGTATTTGATTAATCGGCCAGCACCCATGAAGCCAATTAACATTTGAATCAAACCGGTCAGGATGCCAAACACTGTCAGCAACAGCACAATGTTGGACTCCGACGCGCCTTGGTGCACCAGTTCGATGGCAAAGGCTGAGAGCACCGCTGCGGCTGGCGCGCATGGCGCGCTGATCAGTCGGTCAGTACCACCAAAGGTAGGGGCAATAATGCCAAGCGCTGCGGCACCCAATATGCCTGCCAATGCCCCAAAGACGGCATATTGGGGACTGATGGCCGAATAGACTGTAACCCCGAACGCCACCGAAGCCGGCAAGGCCACCAGCATGGATGCCAGACCGCCCCAAAAATCCCCGGGAGCCTTGAATCTGGATACCAATAATGATGTAGAAATCATGGCTGGAGTTTGCCTGAAAATTCGCTTGCGAAAGCCAACACATCACTTCCGCAATTGACTAATAAATAAAATCATTGGCGAGGACTACGACGATGCTGGCTTGCAGTGTGCTCTAAATGTGCCATTTTTTCACTCATCAAACAAAATCTGGTTTGAAGTCTTCATAAGCGCCGGACAGTACAGTGCAAACGCAAGTGTCGCATTCGAACTAAGGCATCACTCGATCATGCAACTTCGGTTGGCCCTGATCGCTGTGGCAAGGTGATGCGAAAGGTTGTGCCTTGACCGGTTGTGCTTTGCACCTCAATGCAACCCTGATGGCGTTGCACGATTTCCCAGGAAATAGACAAACCCAAACCGGTACCCTTGCCGACAGGTTTGGTGGTGTAAAAAGGCTCAAAAATGCGTTTTTTTACATCTTCAGTCATGCCACAGCCAGAATCACCAATTTCGATCCAAACTGTCTCTGCCTCTACGCCGGAGCGCACAAAAATTTTCCCATTGGATTGAATCGCCTGCGCCGCATTAACCAGCAAGTTGACAAATACCTGATTAATTTGCGCGACGATACACACTACCGGCGGCAGTACTGCAAGCTCTTTAATGACTTCAGCCTTGTGCTTAATTTCATTGGACACGACATTAAGCGCACTTTCGAGCGAATCATTAATATCC
>CAIYNH010000547.1 GCA_903927495.1 uncultured beta proteobacterium | reverse complement strand
CTGCCAAAGTGGACGGCCAACTGATTGACCTGATCCGCTCGCGTGAACAGGGAACACAAGCGCAAGCCCTATTCTCGGCAGGCGACAACGCCACCGTCGGCGATGGCCCGTTTGCCGGGCTTGAAGCCATCTACCAAAATACCGATGCCGAAAGCCGCTCGATGATTTTGCTCAACATCCTGAGCAAGTCAGTGTCCATGCGCATTGACACTGCCCGTTTGCGAAAGGTTGGATGAATGCGACCTGCAAAACCAGACTCTTGCCAGAAGCCTTGACAATCTTGCGCAAGGTTGTGGGCAGCATCACAAGCCGTCCTTGTTTGCCGAGTAGCCGTGCCGATTTATGCAGGTGAGTGTTTCTTGAGGGTGTCGCGCATAACGTCGTTGACTCGTGTTTGCCACCCTTTGCCAGAAGCCTTCAACTCGGCCAAAACATCTGCATCAAAACGGATTGTTGTCGGTACTTTTAGCGGTGCCTTCTGTGGACCACGGGCGCGGCGCAATTCTGTCAGCGTGGCTTTGACCCCGCCTCCGTGCGTGGGAATCGCCTTTGCCCAGGCATCTTCTTTTGGCGCGTCGCCTTCGGCCGCTGCAGCCAATGCGGTGTTCATCTGCTGTTGGCTAAATAAAGGCTTTGAAATAGCGTTTCGTTTCATATTTGTCACCATGTCGGCAAGAAATCAGATGAGGTCCGGCTTCACGCTCGGTCCATACCAAGACCACTACGCGACCATCCAGCCAGCCCAGGCTTCTTAAACGTTGCTCGCCGTAGGTATCGCGTGCGTCCTCCTCGGTCAACATCGGCGAATCGAATATGCACTCGCACTGCGCCAAATCAATGTTGTCATGCTTGACGATGTTGGCTTGACGCTATGCGTCGTCGTATGTGACCATCTTCAGATTGTATTAACAATTTGCAAAAGGTCAAGGATTGATTCAATGGAGCCAGTCAAAGCTGGTCACCGATTCGCTCTACCCTGGGTGTGAACCAGTTGGTTCGGTTTGGTGGTCAGTCTGCCAAGGTGGACGGCCAGCTGATTGACTTGATTCGCTCTCGCGAGCAGGGGACCCATGCGCAACCCTTGTTTTCTGCGGGCGACAACGTCACCGTTTCCGATGGCCCGTTTGCTGGGCTTGAAGCCATCTACTAAAACACAGATGCAGAAAACCGCTCGATGATTCTGCTCAATATCCTGAGCAAGTCGGTGGCCATGCGCATTGACACTGCCAGCCTGCGAAAGACTGGATAGGTATGGCTCAATCTCTATTTGTTAACGCTGATTCACCAGATGCCCACTGACGAACTTGTGCAACAAACTGGCCGCAAACGTTTGATAGGGAACTCCCTCCTCGAGAGCGCGTGCCTGCAAACTCTTTAGATCTCTGCTTGAGATGCGGATGTTCAGCCGCTGGTCCTTCTTGAATGTTGCATCTGCTGCAGCCCGGTGCGCTTTGGCCTGCTCGGCCATATCGGCGACGGGCTTGAGCGTTCCAGCCTCCCATGCCTGCAGTATCTCTAGCTCTTCGTCATCGTACTTAGCGACTTTTTTCATACCTTACTCCTGTATTGCCGGGTTGCCTTGCGGCTGGGGATGATGGTTTTCAGAAATATTTCCGTGTCGGTTTCAACAAATGGCACGGCATACACGTAGTCATCAACCTGCACCATTGAAATTCTTTGCCCCGGGTACTTTTCCTGATTGGGGTGTTCGAGCACGGCAAGCTCATTTCCGCTGCCGATTTCAAAAACTATCCGCTCGAATGAAATCCCCCGTTCCTGAATCAACAACTGTTTTTTTTCGACATTCCAATTGAAGATTTTTTGACTTGCCATGTGTGTATTTTACGCACACACCAATTGGACTGTCAAACTTTGGCCTCCGGCTGCTAAAACCCCTTGTCGGTTCCTGTGCGGATGTTTCGACTTTATCTCTCACCCCGCCGGAATTGACTTGATAGCTTGTCGCCACCAGAGCCAACATGGACTCAACCACAAAAAGTCCAACCAGCACCTAACAAGTTCAGTCAACCATGTCACCCGATCAACCCCATTCAGCGCCACCGCCATCACCTCAACCCAATGCCCTGCGCGCCGCCCAATACGTGCGCATGTCCACCGAGCACTAGCAGTATTCCAGCACTTGTCGCCTGATGGGATTTCAATTCAACCAATGCGCTACCTCAGCGGAACCAATCATGCCCGATGGGATAATCCCGGGCACTCCATGCGCATCTCCTCCTCATGAGGCGCTGTAGGAGATCTAACTTTGAAAGTGGAAACGATGATTTTGGTTACTGGCGGAGCAGGCTTTATTGGCGCCAACTTTGTGCTCGACTGGCTGGGTCAGACGGATGAGCCTGTTCTGAACCTGGACAAACTGACCTACGCAGGCAACCCCGAAAATCTGGCCAGCCTGCAGGGTGATTCCCGTTACCAGTTTGTGCAAGGCGATATTGGTGACTCGACCCTGTTGGAAAAGTTGCTGACGCAATACGCGCCGCGCGCTGTACTCAATTT
>CAIYNH010000546.1 GCA_903927495.1 uncultured beta proteobacterium | reverse complement strand
TTACTCTGGGTGCTTTCAGGGTCAACGCGCCAGTCCAAGTCAGGCCAGTGTTCACAGTTAAGGTGCTGTCGCCATAAATTCCCAAGGTGCTGGTCTGAAAGGTACCCGTACCCCCGTAGTTTGAAATTTTGTTCAAATCAAGCCAACCGCCGCCCACGGCCATATCGCGCGCTGGCGACGATGTGTAATTGCCAAAACTCAGCACCCCCGTCGGATTAGTAGACGCACCATTGGATGCCAATACCGTTTTGCCAGTTCCAAGCGTGATCGCACTGTCTGTGTACACACCAATATTTTGGGCTTGTACGTTGTCATTGATGGTCAGCGAGGGTGCCCTCAGATTAATCAGGTTCAAACCCAATGGCGCAGTATTGACAGTCAAAGTGGTTTCGCTGGAAATATCGACACCACTTGCCTGGTAGGTGCCAGTGCCAGCCGTTAGCGACGAGATGTTGGTGCCGTTGACCAGACCGCCTGAACCTATGGTGACTGCAGTCGATGGCGAATAATTGCCAAAAAAGATCGTGCCGGTCGGAATGCTTACAGACCGGTTGGTCGACTTCACGGTCTTTGTCGAGGCCACCGTGATCGGGTTGTCCGCGTACAGGCTGATTTCAGAGGCCAGCAGGTTGCCATTGAGGGCCAGAGTTGGTGCGCCCAACAAAAGTGTGGCTGAGGTGATGTCACCGGCGGTGAGGGTGCCGGTATTCTGATTGACATTCAAAGCGCCAGTGGTGTTGATACTGCTGGCGCTGAGACTGCTGTCCTGGTGAAAGCTGTTCGCCACATCAACCTTGCCGGCACCTGTCATGGTGCCGCCGGTCATGTTGAAGTTTTGAATCGTCGCGGTACCACTCGATACATTGAAAGTACCGCCAGAGATATTGACTGCATTCACGGCGGTGGTGCTATCAACTCTGACTTGACCGTTGGAGATATTCAATGTACCGACGTTGAAGCCACCATTCATAAAAAAATTGCCAGAATTGGCCATGCTCACAATTCCTGAGCTGTTGGCAGACGCAATCGCGGACAAGGTACCACCGCCCAATGAGACTGTGACCGGGCCCAAATTGGTGACACCTGTGCCAGCAGTTTGCAGCACCAGGTTCATGGCACTGCCAGAGGAGGTGATTGAACTGTTGAGGTTAATGTTGTTATCCGCCATCATGGTCAGCGTGGTGGTGGTTGAGCCAGTGGCAGCAATCGGCGCGTTAACGTTGATGTTGCCAGAGTCACCCGCACTACCGGTGCCAGTGGTGTAAATCGTGACGTTGGTACCCGCATTCAGCGCGGACTCGATGGTGGTGTTGGCAATGGTCGAACCGGAAGCGCTGGGTGTCCAGGTGCCGTTGATGAAAGATCCGCCAGTTTCCCCCGCTGCCGCAATCGTCACATCAATCGGGTCCAGCAACCAAGTGCCTGTCAAACCTTTTCCGGCTTTGGCGCTGACGCTGATGCCCGACACATCCAGTTGGTGGGCAGAGGTCTCGATCAAGCCGCCATTACCACCATTCACCCCGCCCATGGCTGAAATACTGCCGTGGGCTTGGGTGCTTTCATTGGCCCAAACAATCACCTTGCCACCGTCGCCGTTGTCAGTAGCATCGGCCTTCAAACTGGCGCTGCTGCTCACCACGGTGTTGAGGGCATTGGCTACCGCCGGGTTTTTGCCCTGATAGTCGCCGCCCACCAAGATGCTGCCGCCACCGGTGTTGCCCGAGGCATCGACTGTTCCGGCCACTGAGACTTGCTGGCCCAGAATCTGCACGCTACCGCCTTTGCCCGCGCTGTTGGTCGTGCTGGTGGTGCTGTCAGCGGCTACTTCCACGCTTTGGGTGGCGGACAGCACGATGCGGCCCTGCGCATCCAGGCTGGCACTGTTGGCGTTCACTATGCCTTGCTGTTTGACCAGCACGCCATACATGTCGATGGAGCCGCCTTGAGCGGTAATCTGCCCCAGATTGAGAGCCTGGCCCCCGGCGGGTGCGCTCACCGTCACGCTCACGTTGGGGGTAAAGGCATCCACCAGACTGACGCTGTGGCCTGCGGCCAGCACCACCTGGCCTTGCGGGGTGGTGATGATGCCGTTGTTGCTCACGTCATTGCCGATTAAATAAACGCTGCCGCCTACAGGTGTGGTGATTTGGCCCAAGTTCACCACCGAGGTGCCGCTGCTGCCAGCAAACTTGAGGTTATTGACCAAAAAGTCGGCGTTGGTGATGTTGAGCGTGGAGGCGATCAGGCCATTTACGTCCAGCACTGAGCCTGCGCCGAACATGATGCCGTTGGGGTTGATCAAAAACACTTTGCCGTTGGATTGCAGAGTGCCCAGAATCTGGCTGGCATCGGGCCCGGTCACGCGGTTGAGTACCGATGACTGCGTTGACTGCTGGTTGAACTGCGTGGTTTGACCCTTGCCAATGTTGAACTGTTGCCAATTCAGGATGGCACCGGGCGTGTTGGTCACGCGCAAGGTATTGCCGGTCGTGGCAAAGGTGGCCGAGCCACTGGCGACCACCGGGCCCACAGGGTTGGCTTGTACCAGCGGTATAAAGCAGGCGGCGATGGCGAGAAAAGACAATTTCAGGCGAAAGACTTTTCTGCAAGAGTTGAACGAGTTGGCGATATTTGTGGTTTTCATTTTGGGAGCTCCGTGAAGGTCGTTGAAGGCAAATCAGAAGGCGACAGACAACGCAAGGTTGCTGTACGTATCACCCGGATTCACACTCAGCGGAGCAGTGCCCGCCGCCTTTTGTGCCCAACCAATATCAAACTTGAATGTGGTGTTTTTCTTGTAGCTCACACGCAGGCCAAAACCGACACCCTGGATGTTGGCATCCAGTCCAGCCGGCAGTGGCCGGTCATTACGCGTGATGCCGCCAATGTCCCAAAACAGCAGGGCGCGCACGCTGGCATCAGCCCAGCGCAGGTGGCTGTTTAATTCAGGGGTGTAAAGCTCGAAATTGGCGCTGTAGCCTTCGTCGCCCGAGACGATGCGCTCGGGGTAGCCGCGCACCGATGAGGCACCACCGACACCAAATTGCTCAGAAGGTAGCAG
>CAIYNH010000545.1 GCA_903927495.1 uncultured beta proteobacterium | reverse complement strand
TGACCCTTATTTGATGACTCCTGAACAAATCACCACTTGCTTTGCACAGCATGCAGCAGCGGCTGATATCAGCATCGTCGAGGGCAACAAAGGCTTGTACGATGGTCTGGCACTCGATGGCAGCAACAGCAACGCTGCGCTGGCGCACTTGTTGAATCTGCCGGTGGTGCTGGTACTGGACGCACGCGGCATGACGCGCGGTATTGCACCATTGATTCTGGGCTATCAGGCATTTGACCCACGCATTCGGATTGCCGGTGTTATCCTGAACCAACTTGGCGGTGCCCGCCATGAGTCGAAATTGCGCGCTGTGATTGAGCACTACACCGATGTGCGAGTTCTTGGGGCCATTGGTCACGATCCGCGCCTGGCGGTGGTAGAGCGCCATTTGGGATTGATGCCCAACCATGAGCTTGATGATGCTGCGCAACGCGTACGCACCATTGGCGAACTGGTTGCGTCGCAAGTTGATTTGGCGCAGGTGCAACAACTTGCCAAAGAAGCTTTGCCCCTGCCTATATTGCCTGTGCCAACTGTCTGGCCAACCCCAATTGAGCCAACACCACTCCCTGCACGCATCGGTCTGGCCCGCGACAAGGCTTTTGGCTTTTATTATGCGGATGACCTGCAAGCGCTGGAGCAAGCAGGTGCCGTGCTTGTTCCTTTTGACACGCTTCATGACCAGGCTTTGCCTGATGTAGACGGTTTGTTCATTGGCGGCGGTTTTCCAGAAATGTTCATGCCAGAGCTACAGGCCAACCTGCCAATGCGCAGCAGCATCCGTAACGCGATTGAGGCTGATTTGCCGGTCTATGCTGAATGTGGTGGATTGATGTACCTGGCACGTACTTTGAGGTGGCAAGACCGTGTTTTTGACATGGTAGGTGCCATTGCCGCCGATGTCGTGATGCACCAACGACCAGTTGGCCGTGGCTATGTCGAGTTGCAAACCACAGACAACGCGCCATGGACAGTGGTGAACAGCGCTGCACCACAGTCCGTGCGCGGTCACGAGTTTCACTATTCCAGCTTGGAAAATCTAAGCCCCGAACTGAAGTTTGCCTACCTTGTCAAGCGTGGACATGGTGTGGATGGTCAGCATGACGGCATCCTGTACAAGAATGTACTGGCCTCTTACGCCCACCTTCGCAGTGGCGCGGGTGCAGACTGGGCCAGTAACTTTGTCAGCTTTGTGCGTGCGCAGAAAGCTGTCCGGGTTCAGTCAAGTGCTGGTGTGCGCACGGTTCAGGTCAATGGGAATATGGTCGCAACTGACGTTGAAGGTTATTTGAAAAATCTAGAGGATTGGTCTGAGGACTTTGTGCGCGCACAAGCGCAATCAGAAAATCTGGAGCTGACTGATGCCCACTGGCAAGTGATCTATTTTCTGCGGGCCCATTTCGAGGAACATCGGGTGCAGGCCCAGGTACGTGCCATGATTTGGCACTTCGCCAGAGCATGGGGGCCAGAGCGCGGAAACAATCACCATCTGCACACGCTTTTCCCAGTTGGGGGACCACAAAAACAAGGAAATCGGTTAGCCGGTCTGTTAAAGACCAAAGGCGAACACTAATTCAAGGCAGAAAAATACCATGTTTACATTAACCAACGCAGCCGCCCAACAAATTCAGCAAGCAGCAATTGCCAGTGGTGCCCAGGAAATGGCGCTTCGGGTTGCCGCCAAAATCGACGCAGAGGGTGCCATGCAGTTCGGCATGGGTTTTGATGATCCCAACGACGAAGACATGAAGCTTGAACTCGATGGCGTTGCGGTGGTCATCGCTGACGAATCCCAAGCTCTGCTGTTTGACACCATTTTGGATTTTGTTGAACTGGAACCTGGTGAATTCAATTTCATATTTATTGACGGCAGCCAATCGTCGTGTGCGAGCGAACAAGTACCGACGGGCAGTAGTTGCAGCAGTGGCGGTTGTAGCGGTGGCGGTTGTAGCAGCAAGGGGAAAACACATTGAAAGCAGGCGCATTGAATCCTCAAGCAGCCGTTGGTCGCGTCTATTTGGTTGGAGCCGGACCCGGCGACCCTGAGTTACTGACACTGCGGGCCGTTCACCTGCTAGAGAAGACCGATGTGATCGTCTATGACCATTTGGTCTCGAGCGCAGTGCTCGACTATGTCTCACCTACGGCGGAACGTATTTACGCAGGCAAGCGCCGAAACGAACATACCCTGCGTCAGGAGCAAATCAATGCGCTAC
>CAIYNH010000544.1 GCA_903927495.1 uncultured beta proteobacterium | reverse complement strand
GACGCGTCGCCTTTTTGGGCTTGGGTGTCATGGGTTACCCTATGGCTGGTCACTTGGCGCGCGCCGGGCATCAGGTCACCGTGTTCAATCGAACCGCTACAAAATCAATAGCTTGGCTTGCAGAGTACACAAGCGCTGACAGCCTAAATCCTTCTTTAAGTCAGGGCCTGACACCGCGCCAGGCCGTGCAAGATGCCGAGTTCGTATTTTGCTGTGTGGGCAATGACGATGACCTGCGCGCCGTCACGCTGGGCGAGGCTGGTGCCTTTGCCGGCATGGCCAACAATGCAATCTTTGTTGACCATACCACTGCTTCGGCAAACGTGGCGCGTGAACTCCATGCAGTCGCCAGTGGTCGTGGGCTGCACTTTGTCGACGCACCCGTCTCTGGCGGCCAGGCTGGGGCACAAAATGGCGTTCTCACTGTGATGTGTGGCGGTGACGCTGCGGCCTTTGCTGCGGCCCAACCGGTGGCCATGGCGTTCTCGAAAGCCTTTACCCTGCTGGGTGACAGCGGTGCCGGTCAGTTAGCCAAGATGGTCAATCAGATTTGTATTGCTGGCCTGGTTCAAGGTCTGTCTGAGGCTATCGCCTTCGGTGAAAGAGCCGGGCTTGACATGAATCAGGTACTCGATGTAATCGGCAAAGGTGCGGCCCAAAGCTGGCAACTTGATAACCGTGGAAAAACCATGGTGGCTGACAAGTTTGACTTTGGTTTTGCCGTGGACTGGATGCGTAAAGACCTCGGACTGGTGCTTGACGAGGCCAAGCACAACGGGGCTCGGCTACCGGTAACAGCCCTGGTTGATCAGTTTTATGCCGACGTGCAACAGATGGGTGGCCGGCGCTGGGACACCTCCAGCCTGATCAAACGACTGCGCTGATCACTGCTTGGCTCGGCTTTGCTCGGGCGTGGGCTGGGGCAGCATATTGCGCAGATCGTCTTCACTGATGATTGAAAATACCCGCACAACTTTCTGTACACCCTCGGTGGTGCGGGTGATGTTGGTCGCCCGATCTGCCTCTCGCTGGGTCACACGTCCCATTAAATAAGTGGTACCACGCTCGGTCACGACCCTAAAGGCATTGGCATAAAGGTCTGTGGCATCCACCAGTCCGGCCTTGACCCGACCTGTTACCAAGGCATCGGATGAACGTTGTGTCAGGGTGGTGTTGCCTAGAACCACCAATTCATTCACCACCGACTGAACGTTTTCAACCCTGGCAACCACTTGCTCAACCAATTGTTTGTCTTGCGCGCTGGGCACTTCACCAGTAAGCAGCACCAAACGGTTGTAACTGTTGACGTTGATGTGGACTCGGTCGCCCAGGTTGTCACGAATACGACCGATGGCACGTAGTTCAATCCCCTCATCTTCCAATTGCGTCCCCGAGGTGCGCCGGTCAGTGGCCACCAGCGTGCCCATCACGGCACCGCCCAAAACCATCGGCACACAGGCAGTCAAGCACGCACTAAGGCTGGCACTGATCAGCACAAGGGATAAAAGTTTTTGACCTGTTAATTTCATAATGAATTTTCCTGCTCGCCGAGTAATTGCGTATCCACTGCATCGCACAAGCAATGCAAGGCCAGAATATGGACTTCCTGAACGCGCGCGGTGCGCTCGTGTGGCACACAAATATGCACATCCGTATCTCGCAGCGCTTGCGTCATCTTGCCACCGCTGCGTCCACTCAAACCAATCACAACCATTTCGCGCTCGTGTGCGGCTTCAATCGCGGCCAGCACGTTGGCAGAATTTCCGCTGGTGGAAATAGCCACCAGTACGTCACCGGGTTGCCCCAAGGCCCGCACTTGTCGCGAAAAAATGGCGCTGTAGTCGTAATCGTTGCCGATCGCCGTGATGATGGAACTGTCGGTAGTCAAGGCAACAGCCGCCAGTCCAGGCCGCTCCCGCTCGTACCGTCCGACAAATTCAGCGGTGAAATGCTGCGCATCACCAGCCGATCCACCATTGCCACAAGCCAATACTTTGCCCCCGCTGGTGATACAGGCTAACAAAGCCTGCACGCCATCAGCGATGGGTTTGCTTAATACAGGTGCGGCCTGGTACTTCAGGTCGGCACTGTCAATGAAATGTTGTTGAATATGTTGTTCTAGCATGCCCGTGATGATACCCGGCCCGCTCCTGATATCGGTTTATCCCTGTGCATCAAAGGCTGCTTGTAACCAGGTGATCACCCCCGACTCGACTGTCACCACGTCAAAACGGCAGGCCGGCTCTCGCTTCAAGCACATCAGGTAATGACGCGCAGCGAACACTATGCGACGCTGCTTGGTGACACTGACACTGGCCGCCGCACCACCATGACTGGCGGTTTTGCGCTGCCGCACTTCGACAAACACACAAGTACCATCGCCAGTGGCCATGATCAAATCAATTTCACCACCGCCACGTCCGGGGGTTCGATAATTGCGCACAACAAGCCGCAATCCGGCTTTCTGCAAATACGCCATTGCCATGTCTTCAGCCGAATCACCCATCTCCTTGGAACTGCTCGGCTTGGGCGATGGCCAGCGGACTAGCGCCTTGACTTGAGGAAAAACCATTGAATTCACCGCCTGGGACTTATCTCGAATCGAGTTATGCCAACGCCTTGCTGGCCGCACAAAACGCTTGCGCGAAACAGAATTATCCGCGTGGCGCTCTCTATGTGGTAGCCACCCCCATAGGCAACCTGGCCGACATCACACTGCGGGCACTGCATGTGCTGCAACTTGCCGACGTAATAGCCTGTGAGGATACCCGCCACACCCAGACTCTGCTGCGCGCTTATGGCATTGACAAATCAAACGCACAGTTGCTGGCGGCGCACCAGCATAATGAAGCACAGGCCGCCCAGACCGTGCTCGAGCACTTGCAGTCCGGTCTGCGCGTGGCCTACGTGAGTGATGCCGGAACACCGGCCATCAGCGACCCCGGGGCACGCTTGGTGATGTGCGTTCGAATGGCAGGCTTAGCCGTGGTACCGCTACCTGGTGTCAGTAGTGTGACCACCGCACTCAGTGTGGCCGGCATCCCCGCTGATGCCCAACAACAAGGTGGATTTTTGTTTGCCGGGTTTTTACCAACCAAAGCAGCAGAGCGCACAGCGGTCGTTCATTTGCTACAAAAAGAAGAGCGTACTGTGGTTCTGCTGGAAGCGCCACACCGCATTCAGGCATTAGCCACGGCTTTGCTGCCACTGGGTCAGCGGCAACTAACCATCGGCCGGGAACTGACCAAACAGTTTGAAGAAATTGCCACCGTCAAGGCTCAGGACTTTTCCGCTTGGCTGGCGCAGGACGCAAATCGCCTGCGCGGCGAGTTTGCCTTGGTGTTGCATCCGGCCCCAATGGACACTGGCAACGCGCCTGACACCCGTGTTTTAAAGTTGCTGCTGGCGCAGTTGCCCCTGAAAACAGCAGTCAAACTGGCTGCAGACATCACCGGGGAATCACGCAATGGACTGTATGAGCTGGCCCTTGCGTTGAAAGCCGCACCAGCTGATAGCGCGACTGAAAGCGCCTGACTCGCTTTCTTAACCATTCCGGCTAGGCATCGAGCCGCAGTCCTCGCGGTAGCAAGGCAAGGCGAGACCAGACGGCGGGGATGATTTATAAATGGAGTTGCATCAGCCTGGAGCTTGATGGGCGCGCGTAAACAGCGGCATCACCTTGGGCAGATTAGCCTCGATATCAGCGATTCTGGTGGTGCCCGACGGATGAGTTGAAAGCCACTGGGGTGGTGCACCTTTGCTGGCCGCTGCCATTTTCTGCCACAGTGTGACACCAGCTCGCGGATCAAAACTAGCACGCGCTGCCAGTTCCATGCCCACCAAATCAGCCTCGGACTCATCACTTCGACTGAACTGCAGCGTCAGCAACTGGGCTCCGTAATTGGTGATGGTCTGCCCCACTTGCCCCAGACCGAGGACTTGACTGAGCAACCCGGCCCCAATTCCGGTTGCGGCATTCTTCCCCATACGTTCCCGGGCGTGTTCACGCAATGCATGGGCCACTTCATGACCCATGACTGTTGCGATTTCGTCGTCGGTGAGTTTGAGTTGATCCAGGATGCCGCTGTAAAACGCAATTTTTCCGCCCGGCATGCAAAAGGCGTTGATTTGCTTGCTGCCGATCAGGTTAACCTCCCAGCGCCAATCTTTGGCGCGCGGATTCCATCCAACAGCATGCGGAATGATCTGGCGGGCGATGGCGCGCAAGCGCTTCACCTGTGGATGGTCTTTGCCGCCAAGTGCATTCTTGGCGGATGCCTGCTGCAGCATTTGAGTGTATTGCTGGGTCGCCGAGCTCTCAATAGTTTCGGCCGATACCAACTTGGTAAATACTGAATTACCGCCAACATCCACACCATCGCGCGCTTGCGCCTGCGACAGGGTTAGGCCTGGTAAAGTCAACAGCAGTGCCATACTTTTCAGAACCGGGCGGCGCTGGCAGCACGCGCATGTGTGGTGGTCCATATTCATCGCTCGGGCTGCCGCTACTTGATACAGACCGAGCGAACCATCTTCAGATCGGTCAGCCCCATCATGACCTTTTCCATGCCGTCCATCTTCAGAGTGCGCATGCCACCCTCCACCGCGGCAGCGAAAATTTCAGCAACACGAGCGCGCTCCTGAATCAGTTTCTTGATGCCATCGTCAGCGATCAAGAGTTCATGCAAGCCCACACGTCCTTTGTATCCGGTCTGGTTGCACTTGTCGCAGCCCACATGACGATAAAACTTGAGTTGACCATTTTCTCCGTACTGCTTTTGCCAACTGGCCATTAATTTGGTGATTTCACCGTTGTAATCGGCTATCCATTTGGCGGAATGCCTGAGCTCTTCGGCATATTCCGTGGCAAACAGGCGTAACTCCTCAGCGTCAGGAACATAGGTCTCCTTACAGGCGCACAGGCGCTTGGCAAGTCGCTGCGCCAGAATACCCAGCAATGCATCTGCGAAGTTAAACGGATCCATACCCATATCCAGTAAGCGGGTGATGGACTCAGGAGCCGAGTTGGTGTGCAAGGTTGAGAACACCAGGTGGCCGGTGAGGGAGGCTTCCACCCCCATCGATACCGTTTCTTTGTCGCGCGACTCGCCCACCATGATGATGTCAGGGTCGGCACGCAGAAAGGCGCGCATCACCAATGCAAAGTCAATGCCCGCCTTTTTGTTGATCTGCACCTGGCGCAATCCCTTTTGGGTGATTTCAACCGGGTCTTCGGCGGTCCATATTTTGGTGTCGGGTGTGTTCAGGTGCTTCAGAATCGAGTGCAACGTGGTGGTTTTACCTGAGCCGGTTGGTCCGCAAACATAAAACAGTCCGTAGGGTTTCTCGATCGTCCTGACGACCCGGTCTCTGTTGTGCGCCGTCAGCCCCAATTTGTCCAGTGGAATCGGTTCGCCCGCAGCAAGTATCCGCATCACCACGTCCTCTACGCCACCAGCTGAAGGAATGGTAGCCACGCGCAACTCAATGTCAATCGGGCCGTATTTTTTGAATTTAATCTTGCCGTCTTGCGGCTTTCGGCGCTCAGAAATATCCAGATCACACATGATTTTCAGTCGCGTCACCATGGCTTGGCGAAAGTGCGCCGGCACTTCAATATAGGGTTGCAGCGAGCCATCAATGCGAAAGCGGATGCCGGTTTTGAGCTTGCCCGGCATAGGCTCGATATGAATGTCGGAGACACCTAGGTGATAAGCGTCAATGATGACCTTGTTGACAAATTTGACCAACTCATTGTCAGCAGCTGCCGACTCCAGAGAATCGTCGTTGCTGCCATCGTCCATGGGTGAACTGTCCATGCCGGCCAGCATTTCGTCAATGCTGCCACCACTGGCCTCCACGCCAAATATCTGCCCCAGTGTCTCCCTGAATTCGGTCTGTGTGGTGACACGGTAGGCAAATTTCGCACTGCGCGGAAATACCTGCTGGACGATGCGTGAACTGCGCACCGCCTCCGGATCCAGGCACATGATGACCAAGCCACCCTGCGACTCCTCCAATGGGATCCAGCCCTGCTCCTCAATGAAGTCTCGCTTGAGTGCTCCGTGCAGCGCTTCGGAGCGAATAAACCCGGCGCTAAATGGCTCGTAAGGTACCCCAAAAAACTTCGACAGCGACGGCCCAATCTGCGCGGGTCGTACCTGGTAGTTCGCCAGCAGCACCTGCTCAGGGGTTTGCCCATGGGTGCGCGCCTCTTGTAAACAGCGCTGGAGTTCCTCAGCCGCCATCACTCCATTTGAGACCAAGCCGTCGTATTTGGTGACCATCCGGCGCACACTCTCCTCAGCCTCGTGAATACGATGCCGGATGGCGGTAGCCAAGGTTTTGCAGAGTTGCGAGACCCCTTCCACTTCAAGATCGCCAAAGGTCTGCTCGCTCTTGTTGTTGATGATTTGCAGCACGCCATAGAGTGTTTCACCCTCCAGAATCGGGGCGACCAACATTTGACGCGTTCGGTATCCGGAGCGCTTGTCAACCTCTTTCAAAAACGTCAGAGCCGGATGAATTTTCTTCAACCCTTCTTCGTCGTAGACATCAGGCAAATTTACCAACCGGTGACTGAAAGCTACGTAGCCGGCGATGCTTTGCGG
>CAIYNH010000543.1 GCA_903927495.1 uncultured beta proteobacterium | reverse complement strand
ATGAGCCTTATGCCGTTGCCAAAATTGCTGGCATCAAGCTGTGCGAAAGCTACAACCGCCAATATGGCGCCAGCCACGGCATTGACTACCGCAGCGTCATGCCCACCAACCTGTATGGCCCTGGCGACAACTACCACCCGCAAAACAGCCACGTCATCCCCGCGCTGATTCGCCGGTTTCATGAAGCCAAGGTCAATAACGCCCCCACCGTCACCATCTGGGGCAGCGGCACGCCCAAACGCGAGTTTCTGTATGTAGACGACATGGCAGCTGCCAGTGTCTTTGTTATGAACCTGCCCAAGGCAGTGTACGACCAGCACACCTCGCCCATGCAAAGCCAAATCAACGTTGGTTCTGGCACTGACATCACCATCGCTAAGTTGGCCCAGGCCGTCAGCGACTCCACAGGCTACCAAGGCAATGTCGACTTTGACCCTACACAACCTGACGGCGCCCCGCGCAAGCTGATGGACAGCACCCGCCTGAATGCGCTGGGCTGGCAAGCCAAGGTCAATCTTGAGCAAGGTTTGGCCTTGGCCTACCAAGATTACATACAACAAAACAGCCTCTAGCCCCCGCCAATAAAGCGCAAGCAGCTATCAAATTGATACAACCTACCATGCCAAGCACCCAACTAAGCACCCCCAAAGTAGCCCTCATCACTGGCATCACCGGCCAAGATGGCTCGTACCTTGCAGAGTTTTTGCTGGAAAAAGGCTACATCGTGCACGGCATCAAGCGCCGGGCCAGCTCGTTTAACACCCAGAGGGTAGACCACATCTACCAAGACCCGCACATTGACAATGCCAACTTTAAGCTGCACTACGGCGACCTGACCGACACCAGCAACCTGGTGCGCATCGTGCAAGAAACCCAGCCTGACGAAATCTACAACCTGGGTGCCCAAAGCCATGTGGCTGTCAGCTTTGAGAGCCCTGAATACACCGCTGATGTCGATGGCATGGGCACTCTGCGCATCTTGGAAGCCACCGGCGTGCAATACACCGTGCGCCAATTCATTGAGAAGACCGCCGCAGCCCTGGGCAAGCAAATACGCGGGGAAGGTGAAGGCGTGAATGAAGTTGGCTACTGGGTAAACCCACCGCCCGTCATTGCGAGCGAAACGCGGCAATCCATGCCTTCTGACCCCGCCCCGGTCCCGGTAATCGGCATTGACCCCGGCTACTTACGCCCCACCGAGGTCGAGACCCTGCTGGGCGACCCCAGCAAGGCCAAACTAATGCTCGGTTGGGTGCCAGAGATCACGCTGGACCAGATGATTGAAGAGGTGTCGGCTACTGACTGGGCCGAAGCCAAGAAGCACGCCTTGCTCAAAAGGGATGGCTATGACGTTAGCGTGAGCGTTGAATGAAATTGGTCTCTAACCCCCGTCAATCAAGCGCAAGACGCTTCTAATTACATAGCAAATATAATGAAAATCGCAATCGCCGGAACCGGCTACGTTGGCCTTTCTAACGCCATGTTGTTGGCCCAGCACAATGAAGTGGTCGCCATCGACATCGTTCCAGAAAAAGTGGCCATGCTCAATGCCAAGCAAAGCCCCATCGAAGATGCCGAGATAGAAGACTTCTTGCTGCATAAGCCGCTCAATTTCAAAGCCACTCTGGATAAGCGCGAGGCCTACGCAGGGGCTGACTATGTGATCATTGCCACGCCTACCGATTACGACCCCGTTACCAACTACTTCAACACCAGTTCTATAGAGTCGGTAATTAAAGACGTGCTGACCATCAACCCAAGCGCTGTGATGGTTATCAAAAGCACAATCCCCGTGGGCTACACCGCCAAGCTCAATCAACCCAACATCATCTTCAGCCCTGAATTCCTGCGGGAAGGCCGTGCCCTCCACGATAATCTGCACCCATCACGCATCGTGGTCGGCGAAATCAGTGAGCGCGCAAAAACCTTCGCAGCCCTGTTACAACAAGGTGCCATCAAGAAAAATATTGATGTGTTGTTTACCAACAGCACAGAAGCCGAGGCAGTCAAACTATTTGCCAACACCTACTTGGCCATGCGGGTGGCGTTCTTCAACGAGCTAGACACCTACGCCGCCGCCCACGGACTAAATTCCAAACAAATTATTCAAGGCGTGTGTCTGGACCCGCGCATTGGCAACCACTACAACAACCCAAGCTTTGGTTATGGAGGCTACTGCCTGCCAAAAGACACCAAACAACTGCTTGCCAACTACAACGATGTACCGCAAAACATCATGCAAGCCATTGTGGACAGCAACACCACCCGCAAAGACTTCATTGCCGCCGAAATTGTCAAGCGCAACCCAAAAGTCGTCGGCATCCACCGCCTGGTCATGAAATCCGGCTCTGACAACTTTCGGGCCAGCAGCATCCAGGGCATCATGAAACGCATCAAGGCCAAAGGCATTGAAGTTATCGTCTTCGAGCCCGCGCTTAAAGAAGAAAAGTACTTCAACAGCCGTGTCATCACCAACTTGGTGCAATTCAAGACCGAGGCCGATGTCATTGTGGCTAACCGCCTGACTGGCGACCTCAGTGACGTGGCTAACAAGGTCTACACCCGCGACCTGTTTGGTAACGATTAACCCCCCCCAAAGAACACATACCATGCGCAACTACAACCCCCGCAAACGCATCCTAGTCACTGGCGGTGCCGGCTTTCTGGGCAGCCACCTCATAGACCGCCTGCTGGCACGCGGAGACGAAGTGGTCTGTGCCGATAACCTCTTCACCGGAAGCAAACGCAACATCGAACATGTCTTGGGCAATCCGCGTTTCGAATTCATCAGGCACGACGTCACGTTTCCGCTATATCTTGAAGTTGACCAGATATATAACTTGGCCTGCCCCGCCAGCCCTATTCACTACCAGCACGACCCGGTTCAAACCACCAAAACCAGCGTGCACGGCGCTATCAACATGCTGGGCTTGGCCAAACGCTTGCGTGCGCGAATCCTCCAGGCCAGCACCAGTGAAGTTTATGGTGAT
>CAIYNH010000542.1 GCA_903927495.1 uncultured beta proteobacterium | reverse complement strand
TCCTTGAACCAACTCACCAGCCAAAAGCCACGGGTGATCTGGATCTCGGTGTTGAAGTGATCCGGCACGGCGGCCTGGTAGGGCGGCACAAAACGTGTGGCTTCGACGTAGCGCGTGGTGGTGGTGTTGATGGTGGCAGCTGTACCGTAAGACAAACAGGCCATTTCAGGGCTCAGGCAGCCCGCACCGATTACCTCGCAAGCTTTGTCAGCTGCGCCCGCAATCACCGGCAAACCGACCGGTAATCCGGTAGCCAGCGCAGCCTGGGCACTGAGGGGGCCCATTAAGCTGCCAGCGGGCACCAGTGTGGGCAGCATCCTGGCAGTGATGGGTAGCGCTTGCCACTTCCAGTCGTGCGCTGCGGCCCAACAGCCACGTTTGTAATCAAACGGGATATAGCCAACTTGGGAGGCAACAGAATCGATAAATCGACCAGTCAGGCGGTAGTTCAGATAGCCAGACAGTAACAAAAATTTGTCTGTTTGAGCCCATAACTCGGGCTGATGCTGGGCAATCCAGTTGGCTTCGGCTTCATGCTGAAAATAGTGTACGGTTTCGCGCATCCCAATGCTGCGAAAAGCGGTATCCCACCACCAGGCCAACTTTGGAATGTGATCAGCGCGGCGCTGATCCAGCCAGATCATGGAGGGACGTAGGGGTTTCCCAGACTTATCTAACGACACCGTGGTGCCACGTTGGGTGGTTACGACCACACCGGCAATAGAGTTTTTTGGCACTGTCGTGATGTTCCAGAGGCCTTGACATGCTTGGCATAGCGTTTGCCAAAAAGCCTCGGGGTCATTTTCCAACCAGCCCGGTTGCTGTGACTGGTAAGTGTCGATGTTGACCTGGGCTTTGTCGAGCAGGTGGCCATGCAAGTCGAAAAGCAGTGCGCGCACACTTTGGGTGCCACAGTCAATTGCCAGCAAACACGACTTGTTTTTCATGATGCCGCTTGTTGATTGACGTTGTATTTAGAAAATGCTATAAAAAAAATAGCTGTCAGCGCCCGTCACATAAGCGCTAGACAGCTATTTCTCTTAAGCCGGGGGGAAGGGTCAGATCACTTTGGCAATGCTGGCGCAGACGTGTTCAATATTTTTGCTATTGAGTGCGGCCACACACATCCGGCCAGTGTCGGTGCCATAAACACCAAACTCATTGCGCAAACGCACCATCTGGTCTTTGCTGAGCCCGGAGTAACTGAACATGCCGATTTGCGCTGTTATAAAACTCATGTCTTGCTCGACACCAGCAGCTTTCAGACCATCTACCAGCTTTTGACGCATGGCCTTGATCCGCACGCGCATCTCGCCAAGTTCTTTTTCCCACAAGGTGCGCAGTTCGGGACTGCTGAGCACGGCCGTCACGATGGCTCCACCGTGGGTAGGTGGGTTGCTGTAATTGGTGCGAATGACGATTTTGAGTTGACTTAAAACCCGTCCAGCTTCTTCTTTACTGGCGCACACCACGCTCAAAGCGCCAACACGCTCACCATACAGACTGAAACTCTTGCTGAAGCTGGTCGCGACAAAAAACAGCAAATCTGCAGCGACAAATTTGCCGATGACAGCGCCATCTTCGAGCAAACCGTAGCCAAAGCCCTGATAAGCCATGTCCAGGAAAGGCACCAGGTTATTGGCTTTGACAGTGGCAATCACCTGATCCCACTGGGCCGGAGTGATGTCGTAGCCGGTGGGGTTATGGCAGCAGGCGTGCAACACCACGATGCTGCCAGAGGCGGCAGCGTTCAGGTCTGCCAGCATGCCTTCAAAGTTGAGGGCGCGGGTTGCGGCATCGTAGTAGCGGTAAGACTCAACCGTAAAACCGGCATTGGTAAACAAGGCACGGTGATTTTCCCAGCTTGGGTCGCTGATCAGCACCTTGGCGCCGGTGTTCAGAAATTTCAAGAAGTCGGCACCCACTTTAAGACCACCCGTTCCACCCAAAGCCTGGATGGTTGCCACACGAGCGGCTGTGACGGGCTCGCTGTCAGCACCAAATACCAGAGCTTTGACAGCTGCGTCATAGGCAGCGATGCCGTCAATGGGCAGGTAGCCGTGAGGCTTGGGCGCGTCCATCATGGCCTTTTCTGCCGCGAGTACACACGCCAGCAAAGGCAATTTACCGTTGTCGTCAAAGTAGACACCTACGCCCAAATTAACTTTAGATGGGTTGCTGTCGGCGTTGAATTGCTCATTAAGCCCAAGAATTGGGTCGCGAGGGGCCATTTCGACGGCGGA
>CAIYNH010000541.1 GCA_903927495.1 uncultured beta proteobacterium | reverse complement strand
TGTTTGAAGGCTTCTTGCTGGCAGGACGCAACATCCATGGTGATGTGCATGACTGACTGGCAAACCGCGTTGGCTCGCAATCAAGATGGGCGCATCAATCGGCAAAAGTGAGTCAACACAAATATTTGCAATAAGACCGATCAAGGCTCACTGTTTGAGCCTTGAGATCAAAACAATCGGCTCATCGAGCACTGGCCAAATGAGCAATGGAGAAGAGAATGGCAAACACTCAATTATTTGCAAGTCAGCGAGGGCATCTGTTGCCGTTACCGGACGCGACCAACGAAGCTGGTGGTGCAGCCTACTTGCTGGCTCCCAAAGCACGCCTGATGCAGTACCTGATGACTGGCACGCTCAATGGCACTTTTTACGCCACGGCTGAAGACCAACTGGAAGCGTTGCTGAGCTTGACAGCAGAAGTCGATGCTGAGTTCCTGGCTCGTGCCGCCATTTATGCGCGCCAACGTGGCTACATGAAAGATGCACCTGCATTGATCGCCGCCGTGCTGACACGCAAGTCTCCAGCGCTGGCCAAAATCGCCTTTGATCGGGTGGTTGACAACGGCCGAATGTTGCGAAACTTTGTGCAAATCCTGCGCTCGGGTAAGACTGGACGTAAATCTATGGGAACCGCACCCAAACGGCTGGTGCAAAAGTGGCTGGAACAGGCCAGTGATTTGCAATTGTTCAACGCATCGGTAGGGCGGCAACCGTCGTTGGCGGACATCATCAAAATGGTGCACCCAACACCGGCAGATGCCACGCGAGAGTGCTTCTACGGCTGGCTGATTGGTAAAACGGTCGATACCGCCAAACTGCCGCAGATCGTGCAAGACTTTGAGCAGTTCAAACGCGGGATGGGTCCTTTGCCAGCGGTGGATTTCCGATTGCTAACGGGGTTGCCGTTGTCGACAGAACAGTGGTCAGACATTGCGCGCCAAGCACCCTGGCAGATGACAAGGATGAATCTCAACACCTTTGTCCGACATGGCGTGTTTGGACCAGAGTCTGATGCGAAGCTGTTGGGACTGCAAAATGCGGGTGTAAATGCAGCATTGCCCGACATTGCAGAGGTCATTGCAAAACGACTGCGCGATGCAGATTTGGTCCGCCGTGCGCGTGCCTATCCGTATCAACTGCTGGTGGCTTATGCCAATGCGCAAGACGCTGTGCCGATGGTGATCAAAGAGGCTTTACAGGATGCGCTGGATGCCTCACTGGAAAACGTGCCCGAGTTGGAGGGCAGAACCTGGGTCATGGTGGATGTGTCGGGTTCGATGCAGTCGCCCATTACGGGCAAACGTTCCGGCTCCAGCTCAAAAGTGAAGTGTGTCGATGTGGCTGCCCTGATTGCGTCGGCACTGCTGCGCAAAAACCGGCAAGCAGGCGTGATCGTGTTTAACACGGTTGCCCGCCATGTGACTTTGAACCCGCGTGACAGCGTGGTGAGTAACACCCAGAAGCTGGCCAGTATGTTGGGCGGCGGTACCGCCATCTCCAGTGGCTTTGAACTCCTTAACCAGGAGAACGCAGCGGGCGACACCGTGATCGTTGTCTCGGACAACCAGTCATGG
>CAIYNH010000540.1 GCA_903927495.1 uncultured beta proteobacterium | reverse complement strand
TCCAAGCCCTGGCTCAATGAGCATTGGTTCAAGAAAATATAAAGCCCAGCGAACACAGCAGACAGAGTCATTGTAGGGGGCAATAAAAGCAAATTTTCATTGCTACCGATCGTTCTCACACAATCGGAGCAAAAATACTGCTGGCTGGTCGAGTGTTCATTTTTTAAGTTACCGCATGTTTCTGGTTGAACTCTGGGCGCTGCCATTCGCCAGACTCAAGAACCTGTTGCAGGTGTTCGACCGCCTGCCAAACCTCTTCAAAGCCAATGTAAAGTGGGGTTAAACCGAATCTCAATATGTCTTGGTGGCTGGAGCCGTCGCCAGCCCGAAAGTCGCCAATCACACCGCGTGAAATTAAGGCTTGCACAATGCCAAAGGCCCCTTGCTCGCGCGTCAAGCACACTTGAGAGCCGCGCTGCTGGTGCGCACGAGGCGTGGCCAGGCCAAGGCCATGCTGGCTGCAGCGCTGTTCAACCAGTGCGATAAACAAGTCAGTTAACGCCAATGATTTTTGGCGCAGCGCTGCCATTCCACCCAGCACTTGCGCAGCATCAAAAATGTCGAGCCCGCATTGCAGAGCTGCAAGACTCAAAATAGCTTGCGTGCCGCACAAATATCGACCAATGCCTGGGGCAGGGCGGTAGTTGGTTGAAAATTCAAATGGATTCGCGTGACCCCACCATCCCGACAGTGGTTGCCAAAAACGATCAGCATGCTTTGGGTTGACCCATACAAAGGCTGGAGCGCCAGGTCCGCCGTTGAGGTATTTGTAACTGCATCCTACTGAAAAATCAGCATCTGCTGATTTCAACTCCACCGGCACAGCACCTGCACTGTGCGCCAGATCCCAAACCGTTAGCGCACCCACTGCATGGGCTGCATGGGTCAGTGACATCATGTCGTGCATGGCACCTGTGCGGTAGTTCACGTGAGTCAGCATGAGCACGGCCACGTTGGCTGTAAGAGCCGGCAAAATTTCATCAGGCTCGACCAACTGAAGATGCAGGCCGCGCTCCCGGCACAATCCCTCTGCGATGTATAAATCAGTGGGAAAGTTACTGCGCTCACTGACAATCACACGTCGCTCGGGGGAATCCTGTGCACAGATCGCCAGGGCGGCGCTCAGCACTTTGTACAAATTGATGGAGGTGCTGTCTGTTACCAGTACTTCGTTTGGCCCTGCGCCGATCAAAGGGGCGATGCGGTTACCCAGTAGTTGTGGCAATTCAAACCAGCCTGCGGTGTTCCAGGATCGAATCAAACCTCGACCCCATTCCTCAGAAACGACTTGAGCGATTCGGGCTGGCGTACTTTTTGGCAGCGCACCTAAAGAATTGCCATCAAGGTAAATAACCCCAGAAGGTAGGGTGAATAAATCGCGCAGTGAACGCAGCGGGTCGACAGCATCGCGCTGCTGGCAGTCTTGCAAGGTTATCACGGGGGCATCTTTCTGTCGTTTCAGGGGGAGCTCATCGTTTGCTGCGGATGGGGGAGTCTTTTGCAAGACCCCAAGAGTTGTCAACGGGCTGCGCTTCAGGCGCGTAAGTTTTGAACTCGGCCGAGTAGTAGAGCCCAAGCCCAACCAGCACGACCACCAGAATGCTCCAAACAACCAGTTTAACGATCGTTACCCATTTCTTGGGTTTGTCTTCATCATTCATTGAAGTACCTTAAGCATGCGAAAATCAGCATTGTGGCGGTTCTAATGATGCTGACGGGAGCAAGTGCGAGTTGCCCTGAGCCCAGTGTGGTGAGGCACAACAGCGATGGGCAACAAAGTCATGCGCCCGGCAGTGTCGCCGAAACGGGATCTTGGTAATTTCTGCATCTCGTATCTGCACCAAGCTATTCAAAGAGTGGGTAGTCCATGTCGATGGCGTACGCGCTGACAGGAATCGTTGCCTTCGGCGAATTCCCGACAGGGCGACGGGCACCATTCGTAGATACCGCAAGCTACGCGCTCACCAAGTTTTCCAGTTAATGCAGCGCAGCGCGCCGGTTGGTGATCGGTGCCACGCATACGACTGATGTTGACGGTCACATCCGCAGTCAACCCGGCGGGCACTTGTCCACCGGCATCATCACGTTCGTGCACTGAAAAGTCGACCCTGAAACTGGCGCAACAGACACCACAAGTTGTGCAGTCAGCCATGATCGCGTTTTAATCTATACGGCCCAATAACAGAAACTCCATGAGTGCCTTTTGTACGTGCAGGCGGTTCTCCGCTTCGTCCCACACCACGCTTTGCGGCCCATCAATCACCTCTGCAGCAACTTCCTCACCACGATGTGCCGGCAAACAATGCATGAACAGTGCGTTGGGTTTGGCCACCGACATCATTTCCTCATTGACACACCAAGCGGCGAAGTCTTTTTTGCGTGTTTCGTTTTCAGCCTCATACCCCATGCTGGTCCAGACATCGGTAGTGACCAGGTCGGCAGCGCGACAGGCATCCACCGGATTGGTATAAGTTTTATAGCGTCCATTGCTTATCCTACCTGCGATACCGGCGGTTTCTTCATTAACTTCGTAGCCACTTGGGGTGCTCACATGGACGGTGAAATCCAACAATTCAGCGGCTTGCAGCCAAGTGTTGGCCATATTATTGCCATCTCCAACCCAGGCCACAGTCTTGCCTTGGATGGAACCACGGTGCTCAATAAAAGTGAAAATGTCGGCCAGAATCTGGCAGGGGTGAAACTCGTTGGTCAGACCATTGATCACCGGCACCCTGGAGTGCGCCGCAAAGCGCTCGATTTTGGTGTGCTCATAGGTTCGGATCATCACCAGATCCACCATGCGGCTGATGACTCGGGCGCTGTCTTCAATGGGTTCAGCTCGACCCAGTTGGCTGTCGCCGGTGGTCAAATGAACCACACTGCC
>CAIYNH010000539.1 GCA_903927495.1 uncultured beta proteobacterium | reverse complement strand
CGCCAGCATGGCCGGCACCGCTGCTATGTACGGCGGCTTTACCGGCTTGCTGCCGATCGGCTGGATTGTGCTGAACATCATCTTTTTACAACAACTGGCCGAACAAAACGGCAGTTTCAAGGTGCTGCAAGCCTCGCTTTCAGGCATCACCGATGACCGGCGTTTGCAATTGCTGCTGATTGCCTTTTGCTTTGGCGCTTTTTTTGAAGGCGCTGCCGGCTTTGGCACCCCAGTGGCCGTCACGGCGGGCATTTTGATTGGTCTGGGGTTTTCCCCGTTGGCGGCATCTGGCTTGAGCTTGATCGCCAACACCGCTCCGGTGGCTTTTGGCGCGCTGGGCACGCCAGTCATTACCCTTGCCAAGGTGCATGGTTACGATCTTATGCAGGTCACCGCGATGATCGGGCGGCAACTGCCATTCTTCTCACTGCTGGTGCCGTTCTGGCTGATTTGGGCTTTTGCAGGGCGTAAGGCGATGATGGAAATCTGGCCGGCAATTCTGGTCACGGGTTTGTCATTTGCCATTCCTCAGTACCTGGTGTCCAACTTCATTGGTCCGGAGTTGGTGGACATCATCGCTGCCATCGTTTCGATGATTTCCCTGGTCCTGTTTCTGCGTGTCTGGCAACCCAAAAAGATCTGGACTTCGCCTAACCTTAAGGGTCATGAAAGCGACAGCGGCGAAGCCAAGGCACCCACTCCGATCGAGAAATACACCCGCGCTGAACTGATTCGTGCATGGACTCCCTGGCTGATCCTGACGGTTTTTGTGTTTGTCTGGGGCCTGCCACCAGTGAAGGCTTTCCTTAACAGCATTTATGCACCGTCGTTCCCAATGGCGGGTCTGCACAACCTGGTTGAAAAGATGCCCCCAGTCGTGCTCAAACCCACCAAGGAAGGCGCCGTCTATGTATTAGGCCTGCTCTCCGCCACCGGCACCGGCATTTTGCTGGCGGCCATCGTCGGCGCGCTGGTCATGAAGTACAAACCAATGGAAATCGTGCGCACCTTCGGGCGTACATTCTGGCTGGTGCGCTATTCACTGATGACCATTGTGCTGATGCTCGGTCTGGGCACCTTGACACGTTTTTCTGGGACCGATACCACACTGGGCCTGGCCTTTGCCAACAGTGGCGTGCTGTATCCGTTCTTTGGCACTTTGATGGGCTGGGTCGGCGTGGCCATGACCGGCTCAGATACAGCATCGAACGTGTTATTCGGTGGTATGCAAAGGGTAGCGGCGGAACAATTAGGTCTGTCACCCAACCTGATGGGCGCTGCCAACAGTTCGGGTGGCGTGATGGGCAAGATGATCGACGCGCAATCCATCGTCGTTGCATCCACCGCAACGCGCTGGTTCAACCATGAAGGTGATATCTTGCGCTACGTATTCTTCCACTCGATCGCACTGGCCAGTCTGGTAGGTCTGTTCGTGACGCTGCAAGCTTATGTCTGGCCGTTCACTGCCATGGTGGTTAAATAAATAAGGAATACAAATGAGCAAACGAATTTTTGTGGCTATCGACAGCAGTTCCACATCTCAAAAAGCGCTGGATGAGGCTATCCAACTGGCAGCGGCCCCCGGTGTCAGTCTTTGCATTGGAACTGCGCTTGAAGAGAGCGCTTTGATGCAGCATGGCATGGGCTTGGGCTCCTACATTGATGTTGACAAGGTCAAGCAGGAAATGCGCAGCATCGGCGATGCCTTGCTTGAACAGGCTGCCGCCAAGGCGGCAGCAGCAGGTTGCGACCCCTACCGCGTCCTCATCGAATCGGACAGAAAACGCGTCGCAGAAATGATTGTCGATGCGGCGGCACATTGGAATGCCGATCTAATCGTGATTGGCACGCATGGTCGGCGCGGTTTTGAGCGCATGCTGGTGGGCAGCGTAGCGGAGAATCTGGTTCGGATAGCCACGACATCTTTACTGCTTGTCAGGGAAAGTTAGCCTCTGAAGAACATCCCGCGCTCCCTTGAACGGGGGCGTGGGATCTGGTGATCGGCAGTCTGGCAAGCTGTTTCGGCTACGCCGGGTTAACCCGAGCAACTGGTGAGGTTGGTACTATCTCGTCTTTTCATATCCAACAGGCTGTTCCGATGCGCATCCTGCTTCTTACCCACGCATTCAACAGTCTGACCCAGCGACTGGGCTCGGAGTTGCGCCAGCTAGAACACACTGTGTCGGTCGAGTTTGACATTTCAGACTCGGTAACAGAAGAAGCGGTCAGCTTGTTTGCCCCAGACCTGATCATCGCACCCTACCTGCGCCGTGCCATTCCGGAGTCAGTCTGGTCGCGCTACGTGTGTTTTATTTTGCACCCCGGAGTGGTCGGTGACCGAGGGCCATCGGCGCTGGATTGGGCGTTGGCGGCAGGTCTTACGCAATGGGGCTTGACCGTACTGCAAGCTGAAGCCGAGTTGGATGGCGGACCGGTCTGGGCCAACGCCAGTTTCTCACTGCCGGTCGCCTCCAAAGCCAGCGTTTATCGCCAACACGTCACAGAAGCCGCGAGCGTGGCCGTTTTACAGGCCGTGGCGCGCTTCACCAGCGCTAGTTTTGTGCCACAACGCCCCGCCAGCAGTTATTGGCGACCCATGATGAGGCAAACCGAACGCGCCATCGACTGGCAACGTAACGACACCGCCACTGTGCTGCGCAAAGTCCGTGCCGCAGATGGCTTTCCTGGGGTGGCCGACAGCCTTTTCGGTCAGCCTTGCCATTTATTTGATGTTTGCCCCGAAACCACCTTGCGTGGCCCTCCGGGCCAGATCATTGCACGACGAGAAACGGCTTTGCTTCGTGCCACCTGCGATGCTGCGGTCTGGATTGGTCATGTAAAGCGACCAGGTGGCATCAAGTTGCCCACCACGTTGGCCTTCATCGACGAATCAGCAACTGTGCCGCAGGCACCGGAACTCGATTGGTGGCGTGCCAAAAGTCCCACCTGGCAAGACATCTGTTACGAAGAGGTCGATCAGGTCGGCATATTGCATTTCGAGTTTTACAACGGCGCCATGTCGACCGTGCAGTGTGAGCGTTTGCGCGCTGCTTTGGTTTGGGCTAAGCAACGACCAACCAACGTGTTGGTGCTCACGGGAGGTACCGATTTTTGGTCGAATGGCATTCACCTCAATGTAATTGAGGCGGCCAGTTTGGCCGGGGGATCGGCTGCAGATGAGTCCTGGCGCAACATCAACGCCATGAACGATCTGGCACTCGAACTCATCACGACGGAGCAGCAAATCACCATAGCCGCTGTAGCTGGCAACACAGGTGCTGGAGGCTGCTTTTTGGCGCGTGCGGCAGACCTGATGTGGGTGCGCGAGGCCGTCATGCTGAACCCGCATTACAAAAATATGGGCAACTTGTATGGCTCCGAATATTGGACTTATTCGCTGCCGCGAAGGGTCGGACTGGAAGCCGCAAAAGCTATCATGCACAACCGTCAACCCCTGACGGCCAAGCAGGCACTGCAGATCAGCTTCAGTGATGCCTGCCTGCCCGGGGACTGCAACGATTTCCAGGAAACTGTTCTGCATCTTGCAACAAAATTGGCTGCAGCGCCCGATATTAAAGCACAGCTCACTACTAAAAGTGAAGCAAGGGAACGTGATGAGGCAGCCCAGCCGCTGGCCGACTACCGCCAACAGGAGATGACCCACATGCACCGCAACTTCTACGGCTTTGATCCCAGCTATCACGTGGCACGACACCACTTTGTGTATAAAGCTTTGGCCTCATGGACGCCTCGGCACTTGGCCATTCACCGTGAACTAGGCTGGAAACTGCCATGAGTCCGGCTCGCGCACTCCTGAGCGTTTTGGTGGTGGACGACGAACAGCGCTCGCTTGAGACCCTTCGGCGAACGCTCGAAGACGACTTTACCGTCTTTACAGCCAGTTCGGCTGACGAAGGCATTGCCATCATGGAGCGAGAGTTTGTGCAAATTGTGGTATCCGACCAACGCATGCCCGGCACCTCTGGAGTGGCGTTTTTGCGCGGGGTACGCGCCCAGTGGCCCAACACCGTACGACTGATCTTGTCAGGCTACACCGAGGCGCAAGACATCATCACCGGCATCAACGAGGCCGGCATTTGGCAATACCTGCTAAAACCCTGGCATCCCGACCAACTACTGCTGACCCTGCAGAGCGCAGGTGAGTTGTGGCGCTTGCAGCAAGAAAATCAGCGCCTCACGCTGGAGCTGCGCGCCAGCCCGGAAAACCTCGCGCTTCGGGTCAACACCCTGCGCCAAAAAGCCAAGGCACAGGCAGGTTTTGACCGGCTGGTACGCGCCCACGACAGCCCGCTCAATCAAGTTTGTACGCTAGCCGAGCGGGTAGCCGGTCACGACCTGTCAGTACTGATCACAGGGGAGTCCGGTACCGGCAAAGAGTTGCTGGCACGCGCCATTCACTACGCAAGTGCCCGTGCGGAACAGCCATTTGTGGTGGAAAACTGCGGTGCCATGCCCGACACGCTGCTAGAAAGCGAGCTCTTTGGCCACAAACGCGGTGCCTTTACCGGTGCCACCGACTCGCACATGGGCTTGTTTCAGCAGGCCGACGGTGGCACACTGTTTCTCGATGAGATTGGCGAAACCTCACCCGCCTTTCAGGTCAAACTGTTGCGAGCCCTGCAAGAAGGTGAAATTCGCCCACTGGGCAGCTCACGTCCGGTGGCG
>CAIYNH010000538.1 GCA_903927495.1 uncultured beta proteobacterium | reverse complement strand
AGGAGGAGGAGTATGCGGGAGTGCGTGTGAAAGTTTAGAGAGAGGACGAAAGGGGGAGCGAAAGAGAGAGCGAGAGCGCCATTGTAAGCGGCACAGTATGGTGAAAACGAACTAAAAAACTTCGCGTATATCGCAGGCGAAATTATTGCTTCCGGCTTTTCATCCGGAAATTCGATGGCAAAAGCAGCCTTGGTGAGCAGCCACCTTCAGCGTGACTCTTGATGATTCCACGTTAGTGTATGCAGCTATTCAACCTGGAGTAAATCGGCATCAAAGCACAGGCAAAAAAAGCCCACAGCAAAGTGGGCGTAATGCCATCACTGGCACCCGCTCAGGGAGGTGAAGCGGGGGATACAAATTGCACCCGGCCGGATTCTATTCCACTCATTAGATTCCGGCTCAATGCGATTTGTCACCGATGAGGCCGCCACCCTACCTAAGGGCATCTCTTAGTGAGTTGCTTCGCGGCGATGCTCGGCCTTTGTCTTTTCCACCATGAACCGGATAGATTTCTTTGTCTTCGACTCTGGTACACCACCCGACTTGCCGATTGACACGATCTCGCTATAGGCGTGGGTCGTAAGCGTGGCTATGAGACCTTGATGCAAGGAGTCCTTGAACTCATCAGGTCCGCATGTATCCCAACCATCACAAATCATTCCATGGTAGCGCTCAGGCAAAGCGTCATTTTCGATATGACTCACAAGAACGACAAATGTCAGCAGCAAGTCTGCCAAGCGGCGATCATCTGCGAATTTCGTATCAGCGGACAAGGCTTTTTGTCCGAGCTCGTGATAAACCCACATCAGACCAAGGTATGCAGGCATCGAATTGACAAGGCTAAGAAACCACGCAGTAAAGTCGTGCATTTCATCCTCCAAGCTGCCGTCGATGCCGCTGGTTGTAACTGCGCTACTGACAACAGCCTGAAAAATAGACAGGAGAAGCCGATACGTCCGTGTATCTGATAGATTGAAGATTCGACGGTCATCGCAGGCTTTTCCAAGCCAAGCGGGTACATTGACGGCGATTGATTGATGCGCATTGGATTTCATTTGGTTGACCCCTTTAGTACAGGTTTCTCTGGCAAAAAAGACACTCTTTCACATGAAAGACAAGCTGAGAATATCTGGTTTTTAAGAGGCACGTTCAAATAAATAACTTTGGAGCCAGACACAAACGACATTGATAATGTCGCATCTAAAGTGATGTAAAAAACGGGTGCTTTTATGAGAGTATTTGAGGATGAATAAACTAGAGATTGCTTGCCCTGACGTGATCCGTCTTGCCATCCAGCAACTAATTGGCCGCTCAGATGACACCCGCTGTTTGCATAGGTTACATGCGCTCCTTCTATTGAGCAATGGACAGAGTTGCCAACAAGTCGCTGAATTGTTTGGTGAAAATCGCCGCACCGTGCAGCGCTGGGTCCGGCGATTTGAATCCGACGGTATTGAAGGGGTAAGTGAGGGCGAACATCCTGGCCGCCCATCAACACTCACTGAACGGCAATGGGAAAAGTTAAAGCGAGACCTTTCTCGCAGGCCAAAATCAATGGGTGTCGTGCTTTTCCGGTGGGATGGGAAGCTCCTTGCAGCTCATCTTCAGGAGAAATATGGTGTGACTCTCGGTTTGCGCCAGTGTCAACGTATCCTGCGGGAAAGTCGAGAGCGCCGTCCTGGGCCGGCGCGGTAACCTCGGTCGCTTGTAATGCTTGCATTCCCCACCAGACCGAGTAGAATTTGGTTATGCATGTGCAACTAGATACGCCTGCATAACCATCGTGCGAATTGTCCTTGATACTTCTGTCTTGGTGGCTGCTGCTCGTTCGCGTAACGGGGCCAGTTACCAGCTTGTGTCCATGTTGCCAACACCACGCTTTGACATTGCGCTGACCATTGCCCTCTACACCGAGTGGCAAGCGGTCTTGACCTGGCCGGAGCACATGCCGCCCGGGGTGTCTGTGGATGCGGCACTGGCGTACTTACGTTTCTTGGTATCTCTGGCGCACCTGCAGGACGTGCATTTCTTGTGGCGACCGTTTTTGCATGACCCCGACGATGACATGGTCCTGGAATGTGCCGTCGCATCGGGCAGTCAGTACATCGTGACCCACAATGTCAAAGACTTTCGACGTGTGCCGGAACTGAAGGTGCAGGCCATCAAACCTGCTGATTTCTTGAATCTGTTGAGGAACTGACCATGACCGCAATAACCATTCGCCTGCCAAACTCTGTTCACCAGAAGATCAAAGAGCTGGCCGCTCGGGATGACGTTTCCGTCAACCAGTTCATCGCCAGTGCTGCGTCTGAAAAGATGGCATCGGTCATGACGTTGGATTTCCTCAAGGCAGAGGCTACCAAGGGTAAGCGCAGTGACTTTGGCCACTATCTAAGCATGGTGCCGGATGTACCTGCACAGCTTGGTGACGAGCGGGTGTAAGCCCTGGCTCGATAGCGAAGAAGATTGCGACGGACAGCAGCCCTCCGCCGGCACTTTAGCGATGATCCCTGCTCAATCGTCGCTAAATGCGGCAGCATTTTGGATGACAATCTAACATGGCGCACCATACATAAAAGCGCCCAAATAATCGGGGACATATCGTGGCAAGCTCGGATCAACTAAAAGCACTCATCAAATCGCACATTAGTCGCGATGATGGACACTTTTTTTCCGTTGCAATGCAGATGGCTGCCCATGAGGCAAAGCTGGGCCATGGCAAGCTAGCCGAAGAGTTGCGCGACATGATTGACTCTGCAAAAGCAAGAATCGGTCAAGATGCATCTGGCAAACTGGTGGCCATTGGCAGTGTTGCTAAGCCCCGTGGCGAACTTGCAAACCTGCTCACTGTCACCTATCCAGCGGCTCGGCTTTCGGACATGGTGCTTGATGACTTGGCTTCCAAGCAGTTACAGCGTGTCATCAAGGAGCAACGCTTGCTGGCCCGCCTT
>CAIYNH010000537.1 GCA_903927495.1 uncultured beta proteobacterium | reverse complement strand
GACCTGGTTGGGGTAGTCGGCCCGCCCCGTGGCCATGACGGCATCGCTGCGCACCAAGCGCACTTCTTCCGGCAATATCTCGGGCGTTGGGTTGGCCAAGGCAAAGATAATGGGCTTGTCAGCCATGCGCGCAACCATGTCGGGTTTGAGCACGCCGCCGGCTGACAAACCAAGAAAAATATCCGCTCCACCAATGATTTCGCCCAGACTACGTGCCGAAGTCTTTTGTGAGTAAATAATTTTGTCGGCATCCATCAGCTCAGTGCGACCTTCATAGACCACGCCAGCCAGGTCGGTGACAAAAATGTTTTCGCGTGGAATCCCGAGTTTGACCAAGATGCCCAGGCAGGCCAGTGCTGCAGCCCCGGCTCCGGAGGTGACCAGCTTGACATTTTTCGGGTCTTTTTCGACCACTTTAAGGGCGTTCAAAATGGCCGCCCCGACGGTGATGGCTGTGCCGTGTTGGTCGTCATGAAAAACTGGAATCTTCATGCGTTCGCGCAGTTTTCGCTCGACGTAAAAGCAATCCGGTGCTTTGATATCTTCCAGGTTGATGCCACCAAAAGTCGGCTCCAGCGAGGCAATGATGTCCACCAGTTTGTCGAGATCGTGTTTTTCGTTGATCTCGATGTCAAACACATCAATGTCGGCAAATTTTTTGAACAGAACACCTTTGCCTTCCATCACCGGTTTGGCCGCCAGTGGCCCAATGTCACCTAACCCCAGCACCGCTGTGCCGTTGGTGATGACGGCGACCAGGTTGCCGCGACTGGTGTAGCGAAAAGCGTTGTTCGGGTCCTTGACGATTTCCTCGCAGGGTGCAGCAACTCCGGGGGAGTAAGCCAGCGAGAGGTCATGCTGGTTAACCAGTTGTTTAGTTGGTGCAATGGCAACCTTGCCGGGTCGTGGAAACTCGTGATATTCAAGGGCCGCTTGGCGCAACTCGTTGCGCTTGTCGGCGGGACTGGCCGTGGGTTTTGTCATCAAAGTCTCCTGCTTAGATCAGCGTGGCATGTAGGCCAGGTTGATAATTTTTTTCTCGGACTGAAATTGTAGACCCTGGCTAAAGTGGTCAGAGTGTAGGACCGGGGAATGCGTTTGAATACACGTCGTTTGAGATCTGTTGTGGATTAAGCCGCATTCTGAGTTCAGACCTGGGGCAGCAGAAAGCGCCTTTCCCAGGCGCTGACTTCACTCAGAAAACTCTCGAATTCCAAACTTTTCACGGCGCAATAACCAGTCACAAAATCGTCTCCAAATGCTTGTCTAGCATGCGTACTGCGCTGCATTAGTTGTAGCGCATCCTGGAGGTTGCGTGGCAGACTGTGGGATTGGTTGTAGCCGTTGCTGGTGAGTGGGCAGGAAGGCTGCAACTGTTCACGAATACCGGCCAGTCCGGCAGCCAGCGAAGCGGCAATTGCCAAGTAGGGATTGGCATCGGCACCGGCTACCCGGTTTTCCACACGCCGCGAAACTGGCGGGCTGGCAGGTATGCGCAGGCCGGTCGTACGGTTGTCATAACCCCACTGCAAATTGACAGGGGCCTGGCTGCCCGAGACATAGCGTCGGTAAGAATTGATGTTGGGCGCAAACATCAGCATCAGTTCCGGTCCATAGTGTTGCAGACCACCAATGAAATGCTGGAAAGCAGCACTCTCAGCGCCATCTTGCTGGCTAAAAATATTAGTCCCCTGCAGATCAACCACGCTTTGGTGCAGGTGCATGGAACTGCCAGATGCGCCGGCAATGGGTTTTGCCATGAAGACTGCGTTGAGCCCATGTTTGAGCGCCAATTCCTTGGCTGCGTATTTGAACAAAAACGCCTGATCCGCGACCACTACGGGGTCACCATGCAGCAGGTTGATTTCATATTGGGAGGGGCCAACCTCGTGCAGCCAGGTGTCGGCCACGATACCCAGGGTTTTCAGTGCGGCCCTAAATTCATCCCAGAATGGGGCTAACTCGTTGAGCATATTCAGACTGAAAGCGCTTTGACCCACTTCGGCACGACCACCGCGCACCGCAGGCGCTCGTAGTGCCTGTGTCGGATCGGCGTTGGCTGCAGTCAGATAGAACTCGATCTCGGGTGCCACGACGGGCATCAGGCCGAGCTCGGTGTAGCTTGCGACAACTCTTTTCAAAATGCTGCGGGGCGCAAATTGGCACAACTCACCATTGAGTTCCAAGCAGTCATGTATGGCCACGGCCCGTGCCGAGCTGGCCCAAGGTGCCAGGCACAGCGTAGCGTCATCGGGCCGCATCCGCACATCCGGATCGGCATCGGGAAACACCGGGTTGTAAGAGTAGTCGCCGGTCACGGCCTGCATCGGTATGGCCTGGCAAATGCGCAGTTCTGAGCCCCTGAGAAAGCTCTGGGCGGGCATCAGTTTGCCACGCGGATAGCCTGAAATGTCAGGCAAGATGCACTCGACCTGCTCAATACCGTGCTGTTGGAAAAAGGCCGACATCTGTTCCACAGAGTCTGGAGTTCGTGGCCCGAAGAGGTGCTGTGTGAACGGGGTGGGCGGGGTTTGGTGGGGCATGACTGCCAACCTTGCAAAATGAAGAGTGGTCAAGTTTAAGCCAGTCCACCAACTGTAGCGGTGAGCAAAGTCTTGCCGCTGGTTGCCTTGCTACAGCGCTGCTGCACAATTCAACCTGGATTCCTCAGTTGGACGCGCCATCACCCATTGGGTGAACTTTAAAAAAGCCGAAAAAGTCAATTTTCATGAACACTTACAGTTAAAAACAAGCGGTCAACTGAGGAATATAGGTTCAATGCCACACCAGTCCTGCGAAGTTGATTTCACCTGCCCAATTGAAAAATCAATGAACGTGCTGGTGGCAATGTTGGCCGGTGCCGCTCCAGGCAAATTCATGCCCGTGCATCACGTATCAGCGTTTTGCCGGGGTTTTTTTGCTCGGTGAAGCTATCCTGGTAGTTGGAATTTGCCAGCGATTCAGAGCTCAAGCATGCGCGTTGACAAAGTTACCCGTGGCATTGATGCCTTGCAGATTGACCTGAAGCGATTGCAAAAAATTGCTCAGTGTGCCGGTACTGACGCCGCCGCCCAAGGAGGACACCAAACTTTGAAAACTCTGCTGCAAACCGCTTTCAGCAGTTTCACCAGTGTCACTGGTGCTGCTGGAAGGGTTTGAGTTGGCGGTGGCCAACTGAGCGATCAGGTTTTGCAAATTGGCCTGCATCTGCGAGCCAAAGTCTTTGCTATACCCGGTGTTGGTTGCAGTGGCCGAATTGGCACTGCTGGCGCTGCCATTCAAGGATTGACTGAAGGTTTGCGCCTCTGTGCGACTTACCTTGCCGTCGCTATTGGAGTCAGCGGTGTTGAAATTGTTGATGATGTTGGCATTCAACTCAAAACGAGTGGAATCGCTGGTTTGAATCAGATCGAGCGAACTGCTAAGTTCCTCCTTGCTAAGGCCGGCGCTGTCGGTGCCGCCAGACGGCGCTGCTTTTTGTGCGCCTGCTGGTGGGGGCGGTGGTGGGGGTGGGGGTGGGCCACCGGCGCTTTGACCATTGCCCTGTAGGGCAAAAAACAGATTCTGAACAAAATTGGTGAGTGCCGAGGTGACATCAGCACTCTCTGAATTGGAGGTGCTGCTGGCGACACTTGGGCTGGAGGCGGCACCCGTCGCGGTTGATTGCGACAAGGATTGCATCATTGCATCCTGAAATTTTCGGTTCTTTGAGCCTTCCTGGGTGCGTGCTGAGCGACCACTGCTGCCGTCGGCATCCCCGTCGCCATCGCGGTCAACGCGCTGGATGCGTGACGCTGTGGGTGCGTAGCTCGGCCGGTTGACGGATGGGATGGTGATGTTGATGGTGGCCATAAAAGTCCTCTGTAGCTAGCTTTGGTATCGACAAAAATCGCACAGACTTAAGTCGCCATCCCTCAAACTGACCCCTGTCGACCATGCCGCTGCGTCGGTAAGCTCAGGCCATTATTCGATTCGAAGAGCATCACCGTTCTTGTTTTCAGGGCTTGTCCTGCTTGCGCAACGCCTGCAACTCGAAGCCTAGACGTGCATCAATTGGTAAGGCAAGCGTGCCAAAAAATCGGGTGTGAAATCGATCGAGTTTTGGCACTGTCGCGCGCGCAGGAGGCCACAATACCGGGGTGAATCAGCCCAGCGCGGTCATGCTGACTGCCACACCATTCAGTACAGCGTTGCCCGAAAGCGGATCACGCAGGCTGTCATCGAGCAGCGCATTCAGATTGTTGCCCGGTCGTAACGCCGCCACACTGAGCTGTGCTCCGGGCAAGTCATGACCCCAGCCATGCGGCAAGCTGATGACACCTGGCATCATCGCCGCGCTGATTTCAACCCGCACATCGTCAAGACTGTTTGATCCACGGCTGATCCGCGCCAGACTGCCATGCTGGAGTTGGAGCCGGGCCGCATCCACCGGGTTGACCAATACCGTGCATCGAAACGGCCCCTTGGCCAGCGTGGGCAGGTTGTGCATCCAACTGTTGTTGCTGCGCACATCACGCCGACCAATGATGACCAGCTCTGGTGCCGGGTGCTGCAGATCGGCCCAGGCCCGTGGCAGGTCGGCCAGCAGCATGGGTGGGGCCAGTTCGATCTTGCCGCTTGGGGTTCGCAGCAGTTCCGGCATGCGCGGTTGCAGCTCGCCCAGATCAAGGCCTCCGCTGCTGTTGGCTGCCATCACTTTGGCCAGCGACAAGCCGTCCGGCTGTTGCCCAAAAGCGTCGCCGTAGGGGCCGCTGCGTAGGGCAACATCCAGCAAACGCTGCGGACCGTGCAAGCCCTGGGTAGCGGCCAGCACAGCTGCCGCCCGGTCACCGAACTGACGTTGCATGTCCTGTGCAAACTGAACATCATCGAGTGCATCTACATCCACCTGCGCGCCCAGACCTTGGGCGATGGCGGTCAGTTTCAACAGGATTTGCCACTCGGTGGGACGCTCTTGCGGTGCCAGCACAGGTGGGCTGTAGCGGGCGTGGTTGCGCCAGGACAACTGCGCAAAAGAGACATCAAAATGATCGTCCTGCAAGGGCGACAGTCCCGGCAAAATCACATCGGCGTGGCGCGTCGTCTCGTTCAGATAAATATCAACGCTGACCATGAAGTCCAGTGCCTGTAGCGCTGCCGCCAAGCGTGGGCCGTTCGGCGACGACAGCACCGGGTTGGTGGCGACCGTGATCAGAGCGCGGATTTGACCGGCACCGCCAGTCTCAATTTCTTCCGCCAGGCAGGTCATGGGCAGCTCGCCCATGACCTCCGGGGCCCCACTCACACGGGCATGGTGACGACCTGTGCTCACGCCGCGCCCACGTCCGCCCGTGCCCTGGGTGTTGCTGGCAAAGGCTGCCGCTTTGGCAAACATAACGCCACCGGGCGCATCGAGGTGGCCGGTGAGCACATTCAGCACATCCACCAGCCAACTCGCCAGCGTGCCAAAAGTTTGCGTGCAGGTGCCAATACGGGCATACACGGCAGCGCGCTCGGTGTGGGCCAGATCATGCGTGAGTTGCATGATGGTGTCAGCGGCAACACCACAGCGCTCAGCCACTGCATCTGGCGTGAAGGCGACCACAGATTGCTGCAACGCATCCAGACCGACCACCCAGTTGGCCAGTGCGCCCAAGCGCACCCACTGTTTGGCAAACAAGGTGTTGACCATGGCGGCCAGCAAAAACACATCGGCACCTGGGCGAATGAAGTGGTGTGCATCGGCCACGGCGGCAGTCTCGGTGTAGCGCGGGTCAAGCACTACCAAGTGGCCACCGCGTGCCCGCAGAGCTTTGGCTTTTCCTTTGAAGTCCGGCACAGTCCACATGCTGCCATTACTGACCAGCGGATTGGCACCAATTACCAGTAGCCATTGGGTGCGTTCAATGTCTGGCAGTGGCACAGTCATCCAGTGCCCAAACATCAAGCCGCATGCGAGCTGCTTGGGCACCTGATCCAGACTGGATGCCGAAAACACATTGCGAGTGCCCAAGGCCCGTGCCAAGCGGGGAAAATAATTCAGCAAACCGTATTTGTGAACCGTCGGGTTGCCCACCGCCACCGCCACCGCCACTGCGTCGCGCCCATGCTGAGCTTGTAGCGCTGGCAGACGGCGCTCAATCTCGGCAAACGCTTGCGTCCAGGTAGCGCTTACATGTTTGCCGTCGCGCTTGATGAGCGGTGTGCGCAGGCGGTCGGGGTCGTCGTGCAGGTCTTTTAGCGCCACCGCTTTGGGGCAAATGTAGCCCTTGCTCAAGACATCTTGCTCGTCACCGCGAATGCTGATGACGACACCGTCCTGGACGCTGATTTTCAGCCCACAGCAGGCTTCACACAGGGGGCAAATGCGGTAGTGGGTGGTCGCGGTCATGGAATTCCTTGAGTTCGGCAAAAATAGTAACACTGCCCGGGACAATACGCTTACCCCCAGCCCGGTCAACCCCACTCAGACTATTACCAGCGCCAAGCACGCCAGCATCCTGCCCAGGTTGACTGTGACAATCATTAAAAAAATGTCCTAGTCAATCGCATATTATTATTAATATTTATTGCCTGTATAGCCCGTCTGACTAGCGTTGATCGCTCATAAAAAAGGAGCGATATCAAGCGTGATAAATTCGCACGAGGCCGAGTTCATCGGTCGCCAGAAGTACTAGCCGAGCCATGCTGGATCGATTCGCCAAGCTGCGACCCAGGCCGGCATCTCCGTCGCAGGCATGGGTCGCGCCACGCCATAACCCTGTGCCAGTTCACACCCCAGCTGCAACAAGGCGGTGCCATGTGCAACGGTCTCGACCCCTTCGGCAATTACCTGGCGCTTGAAGGCATTGGCCAGTCCGATGACGCCTTTCAGGATCGCCAGATCATCGGCATCATCGAGCATGTCGCGCACAAAGCTCTGGTCAATTTTCAGCAGCGCCACCGGCAGGCGTTTGAGGTAGGTGAGTGAAGAGTAGCCGGTGCCAAAATCATCCAGAGCAAACATCACGCCCATTTTTCGGCAAGACTCAATGACTTGTGAGACCCCGGCGATGTCTTCCAGGGCGCTGGTCTCCAACACTTCGAGTTCCAGGCGCTCCGGACTGACGTTGGGGTGTGCGGCCAAAATGGCTTGCAGTCGGGCGACAAAATCACGCGCCTGCAATTGGCGTGCGCCAATATTCACGCTGATTGGCAGGGTCAGCCCATCAGCAGACCAGCGCTCAATTTGTTGCAGAGCGGTGTGCAGCACCCATTCCCCGACTGCGACGGCCAGTGGATGATTTTCAATCACCGGCAGAAACAAGCCCGGTGCCAGCAAACCCTGTTCGGGATGCTGCCAACGAATCAGCGCCTCAGCCCCAATCACCTGGCCAGTGCGCATGTTGACCTTGGGCTGGTAATACAGCACTAACTCGTCCGCCTCCAAGGCATGCCGGATGTGCTCCAGGCTTTCATGGTGTCCACGCAGGCTGCGATCTTGCTCTGCGTCAAACACGTGGTAGCGGTTCTTGCCCGAAAGCTTAGCCTGGTACATGGCCTGGTCGGCCTGACGTTGCAATTGTTCTGCGTCAATGCTGTCTGGCTGCGGGAAAAATGTGACCCCCAGGCTGGCCGACACACGCAGATGCAGCGCATCTAACTCAAATGGCTCTGCTGCAGCCACCAGCAAACGGTTCAGCAACGGCATGCAGGCGGTGCTGTCAGGCAAGTCAACCAGCACCGCTACAAACTCGTCCCCGCCGATCCGTGCCAGGGTGTCGCCCTCGCGCAGGGCGGTTTTCATGCGCTTTGCCAATTCCATCAGCACCCGGTCACCCGCGTCGTGCCCGTAGCTATCGTTGATGCCCTTGAAACCGTCCAGATCAAGGTAGGCCACAGCCAGCAATTGGCCACGCCGCTGAGCCTGCAGCATGGCCTGATTCAGCCGGTCTGCCAGCAACACCCGGTTGGGGAGATTGGTCAGTGCGTCAAAATGGGCAATGCGCTCGAGCTGATTTTCGTGTTCCTTGAGGGCCGTGATGTCGGAAAACAGCGACACATAGTGGCGGGTGATACCTTGCGAATCTCGCACTGCGCTGATGGTTTGCATCTCGGCATAGACCTCGCCATTTTTTTTGCGATTCCAGACTTCACCGTACCAGTGGCCATTGTCTTTAATGCTGCGCCACATGGCTTCGTAATAGGCTGTATCCTGATGCCCCGACTTGAGCAGGCGCGGGTTCTGGCCCAAAACCTCGGCGCGGCTGTAGCCTGTGATACGGGTAAAAGAGTCGTTGACGTTGATGATGGTGCCATCCACCTCGGTGATCATGATGCCTTCACGCGCATGGGTAAAGACGCTGGCGGACAGTTTGGTATCGTCTTGTGCCTGCCTGCTGGCGGTAATGTCATGCACGGCAGAGATGAAATAAAGCGGTTCATTGGCTTCATTGCACACCAATTGCACCGCCAGATTGACCCAGACGACACTGCCGTCCTGGCGCAGATACCGCCTTTCCATGTTGTAGGGCTGGTGCTCGACGGCCAGCAACTTGTTGACCTGAGCTAGGTCGGGGGCCAAATCTTCGGGTAAAGTGATTTTTTGCAAAGTGAAACCGGGGGACAAAATTTCAGCACTGGCGTAGCCAATGATTCGACAAAACTCCTGATTGACCTGCAGAAAATTGCCGCTCGGTGAGACCTGGCAAATACCTACAGCGGCGTTCTCAAAAACTGCCCGAAACAGCGCCTCACTTTGAGCCAGCGCTACGCCGTGCGACTCGATGTCTTTGTGATAGCGCAGAAACAATGTGCCAGACCAGCGCGCAAATACCAGGGACGCGCCTAGCCCCACTAATAAGGCCACTGCCAGCACCAGTGCCAAATTGAGCAGGCGCTGCTGACCGCCAGCTTCATGCTGGGTTAGTTCGATTTGCAAGGAGGCTTGCAGTTCATCGTCCTGCATCGAAGCCACCAAAATCCAGCCCCAGGGTTCGGCAGTGCGCACCAGTGCAGTTGTAGATATTTCCGCTCCGGTTTTTGGATTGGTCCAAGAGTAGCGGGTCATGCCCCCGCCCTGCTGGGCGATTAAAACAAGCTGCTCAACGCCGGCACGCTCCAAAGCCGGCATGGTCTTGAAGTGCTGACCTTCCAGTGCAGGGTTGTCAGGAGTCAGCAGCATGCGCCCTTCACGGTCAATCAGGCTGAAATGACCACTTTCTCCAAAACGCAGGCCACGTAAGCGTGAAATCACCTCCTGCTTTTGCAACTGCTCCCACTTGTAGGTGTAGTCCCCGGTGCCAATCAGCCAGTCGAAGGGCGCGAAATAACGGACGTAAGCCAGTTTGTCGGACATCAGTTTGGGATTGTCAGGGGTGTACCAGCGGTAACGGTCATAACCTTCGCCCGCAGGCATACGAGCGGCACCAATCAGTCCGCGCATGATCAGGTGACCCTGATCGTCCTTGTTATCAAGGAGGGTCTTTCCTTCGAACTGGGGGGCGGTTGGCAGCAAAATGAACTTGCCTGCCATGTCGTCGATAAAGTAATAACCGCGCCCGTCATAAAACCGCACCGGTCGTAGCGCTTCGATGATTTGCCGCTTGACTTCTTCGCTGCCCTTGCGCGGCATCTCCCGGGCGTAAATGGCCTGCACGATCTGCATCGCAGTATCGACCTGTTCGCGCAGGCTTTTGCGCAGCACTTCTTGCGTGCGGGCGCGGGTGAATTCAAGATAACTCATGGCCGAATCCATCTCGGATGTGAGGCGCGCTTTTTGTTGGGCAACGCTGGCTTGTTGCATGCGCTCGAGTGAAGCCCGGTAATCGGCCTGACTGCGCCAGGAAAAGAAAGCACCCAAGGTTAGGGTCAATAGCATGACGATAGCCAAAGTGCCAATCAGGTGCAGTCGTGGAACGGTCTTTTCATTTGCGGAAAATCGCAAAATTGTTACTCCAGAAAGTAATCAAGCCCGGTAATTTAACCAGGCCTATCAGGGGATTCTACGCATTCAATTCCCCTCGTGGCGCATCCGAAAAAGTTAATTCCAGGTAGTCAAATTGCTTCAATTTAGATAGCATCTTGTGCTTTATGATCAAGCAATGCAAGCACTTTTATAGCAAGGATTCGAGAGGTGTCTGGTGATGTGCTTGCCGCAGACATGCCTGAAAAGCGCGTGTTACCCGAGCCGCCTGGGGTGCACCACGCACGATGCTAAAAAAGCTGCAACGATAACGAAACAGCAGCGATCGCAGCGCGCGCATCAAACCCTGGCGCACAAAACTCTCAGCGTAATGGTCTGGTAAAAAACCAAGGAATTTTCCCGACAGAATCAGCGTGGCAATCGACTCCTGGTCAAAACCGGTAGCCGCTCGGGGCAGTCGCACTTGTTGGGCCAACTCCATGTTGGGAGAGTGGTAACCCAGCCCGGCAAAGGCATAGGCACGCAGCGCTGCCCAATCAACGGGCTCCTGACTTGGGTTAGCAGCGAACAGCGGGTGTGCTGCACCGCAGAATAAAAACATGGTCTCGGTAAACAGTTCGTCGTAAGCCAACGCATCGGAACTGCGATGCCCAGGAATGATGCCGACCTGAAACTGCCCATCGAGCACGCCACGCTCGATCGCATTCAAGGGGGCGACATGCAGATGCAAGCTCACATCGGGTGCCTGGACTACAAATAACGCAATGGCCGCGCTTAAGTGAGCGGCCGGATTGCTGGCGGTTTTGTCAAATACGGCAACGTGCAGTTCCCCGCCCATGCGCTGGTGAATCTCATCGACGCGGCTGCGAAACGCATCCACGCCTGAGAGCAGGCGTAGCGTTTCGGTGTAAATCTGCTGGCCCTCGGCCGTCATGGCAAAACCGGCGCGACCACGACGGCACAGTGTCAGACCGAGCCGAGTTTCAAGGTCTTTAATGTGGCGGCTGACCGTCGAGGTGCCAATGTTGAGATCGAGTTCGGCCGCCGCCATACCGCCGCACTCAACCACACTTTTAAACACCCGCAGCAGGCGGATGTCCATATCACTCAACTGGCCTAAGGCGGCATGGGTTTTTACTTGCATGGATTGGCAACTAAAGTTTGATAGGTAAACATTTATAAGAGTAACAGACCCCATCACAATTGCCAGCTTTCACCAAAGAAACTTTCCCATGAATCCAAGCGCAAACCAAGACCGCCCCCGCACCGATGCCGCCTGGCTTGAGGCCCACTGGATGCCATTCACCGGCAACCGCGACTTCAAAGCGCACCCACGCCTGCTGGCCAGCGCCCAAGGCTGCTACTACACCGACATCGATGGGCACCAAATATTTGATGGTTTGTCGGGCCTGTGGTGTTGCGGTTTGGGCCACGGACGCAGTGAAATTGTGGATGCAGCGGCCAAACAGTTGGCCGCGCTGGACTATTCACCGGCCTTTCAGTTCGGCCACCCGCTCTCGTTTGCCTTGGCCAACCAACTCAAAGCACTCACTCCTGAGGGGCTTGACTACGTGTTTTTTACCGGCTCCGGTTCTGAGGCCGCCGACACCTCGCTGAAGATCGCCCGCGCCTACTGGCGCACCCGGGGCCAGGCCAGCAAAAGCCTGCTGATCGGGCGTGAGAAGGGCTACCACGGGGTCAACTTTGGGGGAATCTCAGTGGGTGGCATTGGCGGCAACCGTAAGGCCTTTGGGCAAGGCATTGCTGCCGATCACTTGCCACACACCCAGCCGCCCGCCGGGTCGTTTTGCCGGGGGATGCCTGAGCAGGGCGCCGAGTTGGCCGACGACCTGCTGAAACTGATTGCTCTGCACGATGCGTCGAATATCGCTGCGGTCATTGTTGAGCCGTTCTCGGGCTCGTCTGGCGTGGTGATTCCACCAAAAGGGTACCTGCAACGACTGCGCAAAATTTGTACCGAGAACAATATCCTGCTGATTTTTGATGAAGTCATCACCGGTTTCGGCCGGGCCGGTGCCTATACCGGTGCCGAAGCCTTTGGTGTAACTCCCGACATCATGAACGTCGCCAAACAAATCACCAACGGGGCCCAACCGCTCGGTGCGGTACTGGTCAAAAAAGACATTTACGATACCTTTATGGCCGCAGGTGGGCCCGACTACCTGCTCGAATTTGCCCACGGTTACACCTATTCGGCGCACCCCGTGGCCTGCGCAGTGGGTTTGGCCACTCTGGATATTTTGGTGCACGAGAACATGGTCGACCGCGTGAAGGCGCTGGCACCGTATTTTGAGAATGCAGTGCACAGCCTGAAGGGTGTCAAGCACGTCGCCGATATTCGCAACTTTGGACTGGCCGCTGGCTTCAGCATCGATGCCTTGCCAGGTGAGCCGGCCAAACGACCCTACGAGATTGCCATGGCAATGCTGAAAAAAGGGTTTTACGTGCGCTACGGTGGCGATACCATTCAGTTGGCTCCCCCCTTTATCAGCACCCCGGCGCAGATTGACAGCCTGCTCGACGCATTGGGTGAAAGCCTGAATGCGACCCTTTAATTGCTTTACTATTTATAGCTACTCATGCTTTATGGATAAGCTATTGAGTCACTTTTACCTCTAACTTTCAGGTCAACTATGCCATCAACTCTTCCTCAAATCCAACACCTGATCGACGGCCAACTGATTGCAGGCGGCAGTCGCAGCGCCGATGTTTTTAACCCCGCGACCGGGCAAGCTGAAAAGCGCGTGCTACTGGCAGACAAACTCACTGTAGAACAGGCAATCGCCAGCGCCCAACTCGCATTCCCGGCCTGGCGCAACACGCCACCACTCAAGCGCGCCCGGGTCATGAGTAACCTGAAAGTTTTGCTCGAAGCCAACGCCGAAGCCATTTGCGCACTTGTCACCGCCGAGCATGGCAAAGTGCTGTCGGACTCCATGGGCGAGTTACAGCGCGGCATTGAAAACGTCGAATACGCCTCATATGCCCCAGAACTTCTCAAGGGTGAGCACTGCAAAAACGTCGGCCCGGGGATTGACTCCTGGAGCGAGTTCCAGGCCCTGGGGGTGACGGCCGGCATTACCCCGTTCAACTTTCCCGTGATGGTGCCGCTGTGGATGTGGCCGATGGCAGTGGCTTGTGGCAATACTTTTGTCCTCAAGCCGTCCGAGCGGGACCCATCCAGCACCCTGCTGGTGGCGCAACTGGCGCAGCAAGCCGGGCTGCCACCTGGCGTGCTCAATGTCGTGCATGGCGACAAGGAAGCAGTTGACACACTGCTCACTGACCCGCGTGTGAAAGCCATCAGTTTTGTTGGATCAACCCCGATTGCTGAATATATCTATAGCACCGGATGCAGTCAGGGCAAGCGTGTGCAGGCTTTGGGCGGTGCCAAGAACCACGCCGTGGTGATGCCTGATGCCGACATTGCGAATGCCGTCAGCGCTTTGATGGGCGCTGCTTATGGCTCATGTGGCGAGCGTTGCATGGCGATACCGCTGGTGGTGGCGGTTGGCGATGCCACTGCTGATGCTGTGGTTGCAGGTTTGCAGGTTGAGATTGCCAAGATGCAGGTCGGCCCTGGCACCAACGCCACTTGCGATATGGGCCCACTGGTGACCAAGCCGCACTTCGAGAAGGTCAAAGGCTATGTTGATCAAGGGGTTAAAGAAGGTGCCACATTGGTCGTCGATGGTCGTGGCGTGAGTGTGCCGGGCCATGAAGCAGGGTACTTTTTGGGTGCCTGCCTGTTTGACAACGTCAAACCGGGCATGGTGATTTACCAGGAAGAAATCTTTGGACCGGTGCTGGGCGTGGTGCGCGTCAAGACGCTGCAAGAGGCCATGGACCTGATCGACGCGCATGAGTACGGCAATGGCACCTGCATTTTCACCCGCGATGGTGAAGCAGCGCGCTACTTTAGCGACAACATTCAGGTTGGCATGGTGGGGGTCAACGTGCCACTGCCGGTGCCCGTGGCTTACCACTCCTTTGGTGGCTGGAAACGCAGTCTGTTCGGTGATTTGCACGCCTATGGCCCGGATGCCATGCGCTTTTATACCAAGCGCAAGACAATTACCCAGCGCTGGCCATCAGCCGGGGTTCGGGAAGGGGCTGTGTTCAGTTTTCCGAGTAGCCGGTAGGCATTTCAAGAATGCGCCCATGCTGGGCGCATCAATAAAAAAGCGGCCCGAAAGGGCCGCTTTGCATGGCACCGCGCCAAGCCGCAATCAACCGCCTTTTTTGCAGCGCTTGCCTGGGTTTTTCTTGTTATTGGTGGCGACACCGCGCTCCAAACTGCGCTTTTGACCGTGCGGTGCAGTAAAGCAAACACCTTTTGGGGCAACGGGACGTGGGCTGGCTTTACGCTCTGCTTCAGTACGGAATTCTTTGGCCATGTGGGGACTCCTGTGGATTGGTAAAAACGCAGATTATCCCTGCTTCGCGCACCTGCATCACCGGAGCAGGTATTTTTTCCCAATTG
>CAIYNH010000536.1 GCA_903927495.1 uncultured beta proteobacterium | reverse complement strand
TGGTGGCGCGCAGGTCAACGCCTTTTTCTATTAGCCGCCGCAAATCACCATCGGTGAAGATGCCCCGAACCTTGGCTTGGTCATCCACCACTGCAGTGGCACCCAGCCCCTTGGCACCCATCTCCCGCATTACCATGCTGAAAGTTGCTTCCAGACGAACCTGGGGTACCTGGTCGCCGCTGCGCATGACATCGCTGACCAGCGTCAGCAGTTTGCGCCCAAGTGCGCCACCCGGATGGGAACGGGCAAAATCTTCGACCTTGAAACCTCGGGCATCCAGCAAGGCAACTGCCAAAGCATCACCCAGTGCCATTTGTGCGGTTGTGCTAGCGGTTGGTGCCAGGTTCAATGGGCAAGCTTCTTTCTCGACACTGCTGTTCAGAAATACGTCAGCGTAGCGAGCCAGGGTCGACCCGACATTGCCAGTCATGGCAATCAGGGGGGCTCCCAAGCGCTTGATGGTCGGCAAAATAGCATTCAATTCTTCGGACTCACCGCTGTTCGAGATTGCCAGCACCAGATCGGCCGGTTTTATCATGCCCAAGTCACCGTGACTGGCCTCACCCGGATGCACAAACATGGCGGGGGTTCCGGTAGAAGCCAGAGTGGCGGCAATCTTGCGGCCTATATGTCCACTCTTGCCCATGCCCATGACGACCACACGACCGGTAACGCTTAGCATTAAGGTGACTGCGCGCACAAAGTTGTCCCCCAGATGGCACTTCAAGCCCAGGATGGCACCGGCTTCGATGTCAAGGGTTTCCTGGGCCAGGGCGATGACGCGGTCGGCATCGAAAATGGGAGGATGGATTGGCGGGTTGATCATTCCGGCATTCTATCGGTCTGCTCCCATTCAGCCGCCAGGGCTTGGTAGTATCAGGGGGTGGACCCACTTGACCTGACACTCCTTTACCTTCTGGCGGCCGTGCTGGGTGTGGTGGCGTGTCGCTATTTGAAGCTTCCTCCCATGCTGGGCTATCTGGCCGTGGGCGTGGTGATCGGTCCCAATGCCCTGGCGGTAGCCAAGAACGCCGACGGGGTACGTCATCTGGGTGAGTTCGGGGTGGTGTTCCTGATGTTTGTGATTGGCCTTGAATTCAATTTGCCCAAGTTGCGCGCCATGCGCCACCATGTGTTTGGCTTAGGCCTGTTTCAGGTGGTGTTGACCATGTTGATCACCACGTCCGCTAGTTTGAGCCTGGCCTGGATGGCACCCCAGCTGTGGGGTATGGGCTGGCAATCTGCTTTGGCGCTCTCGAGTGCGCTGGCCATGAGTAGCACAGCCATTGTGGTCAAGCTCATGACGGAGCGGCTGGAGATGGAAACTGAACACGGAAAACGTGTGATGGGTATTTTGCTATTTCAGGATTTGGCCGTGGTGCCGCTGTTGGTGCTCATTCCCGCATTGGGAGCATCTGCCGAACAGCTCGTGGAAACCCTGGCCATGGCCCTGTTCAAAGCCACGCTGTTGATCACCTTGCTAATGGTGGGCGGTCCGCGTATCCTGCGCTGGTGGCTCACGCTGGTGGCCCGGCGCAAAAGCGAGGAGCTGTTTGTGCTGAATCTGCTGCTGGTCACCCTGGGACTGGCCTGGTTGACTGAGATGGCAGGCTTGAGTCTGGCGCTGGGGTCATTCATTGCCGGGATGCTGATTTCCGAAACCCAGTTCAAGCATCAGGTGGAGACCGACATCCGTCCATTTCATGACGTGCTTCTGGGCTTGTTTTTCATCAGCATTGGCATGATGCTGGACTGGCGGCTGGTGCTAGAGCGTTGGCCTCTGGTGCTGCTGCTGGTCAGCGCACCGGTGCTGTACAAGGCGCTGGTGGTCACTTTGCTGACCCGGGCATTAGGCTCCAGCATGGGGGTGGCGCTGCGCACCGGCTTATATTTGGCACAGGCCGGAGAATTCGGTTTTGTGCTGCTGACACTGGCACAAACCCACCGGCTGCTGCCGCCGGAGTTGCTCAACCCGATTCTGGCGAGCATGGTGTTGTCGATGCTGGCCACGCCTTTTATCGTGATGTACAGCACCGACATCGTCCTGCGATTGGTGAGCAGCGAATGGTTGATGGAGTCGGTGCAGATGACCACCATTGCGCGCAAGTCGATCAAGGCCAACAAACACGTCATCATTTGCGGTTACGGTCGTTGTGGTCAAAATCTGGCACGAATGCTGGACAAAGAACATATTCCCTACATTGCACTTGACCTTGATCCCGACCGTGTGCGCCAAGCTGCTGCAGCCGGAGATTCGGTGGTCTTTGGTGATGCCGCACGCTTGCAGGCACTGATGGCTGCTGGTCTGGCGCGTGCCAGCGCAGTGGTGGTGACTTATCTGGAAAGCCGAAGTGCTATCCGGGTGCTGGCCCATATTCACGAGCATGCACCTCAGGTGCCGGTGATTGTGCGTACCCAGGATGACCATGACCTGGAACTGTTACAGCAGGCCGGTGCCACCGCCGTCGTGCCGGAAGCGATTGAGGGCTCGTTGATGCTAGCCAGCCACGCGCTGGCTTTGGTCGGAGTGCCGATGCGTCGCGTGATTCGCATCGTGCAAGAGCAGCGAGATGCCCGCTATAACTTGTTGCGCGGTTTTTTCCGCGGTGCTGACGATGGTTCCGCCGACGAGTTGCAGCAGGAGCGACTGAGTTCCTTAAGTCTGCCATTGAGTGCCAAGTCGCTCGGACGCACGCTGGCAGAGTTGTCGCTGGCAAGTCAGGGCGTGCGTCTGGTCAGTCTGCGGCGCAAGGGTGGTCAGAGCGTGGCACTTTTGGATGACATTGTGTTGCAGGAGGGTGACACTTTGGTGCTCTCGGGGAAAACTGACTTGCTTGAACAGGCAGAGTACAAACTGCTCAAAACTTGATTTGCCGCGCGCCCGAAAAACCCCCAACCATGCACAATCAGATCATCAACTCCATTTGAGTCATTTATGCAAAATATCAGTGTTTCCCAATACCTGCGTGACCATATTCGCACCGTTCTGGACTGGCCGGCACCGGGTGTGCAGTTTCGTGACATCACGCCCTTGTTGCAAGATGCGAAGGTGTTCCGGGTATTGATAGATGCGTTTGTGCATCGCTACATGGATCCACAACGCCGCCCCGATGTCGTGGCGGGACTTGACGCACGCGGTTTTATCCTGGGCGCGGTGGTTGCCTACGAATTGGGGGTGGGCTTTGTTCCGATTCGAAAAAAAGGCAAGCTGCCATTTACCACCGTCGAAGAAACCTACGAGCTTGAGTACGGCAGTGCGACGGTAGAGTTGCACACGGATGCAGTTAAGCCTGGTCAACGGGTGTTGTTGATTGACGACCTGATTGCGACTGGTGGCACCATGCTTGCTGGTAAAAAACTATTGGAAAAATTGGGTGCCCAGGTGACTGAAGGAGCTGCCATTGTCGATTTGCCTGAGCTTGGCGGCTCTGACAGGCTGCGCTCAGGTGGCCTGGCGCTGTTTACCCTGGTTGATTTTGCTGGACTCTGATTGGCTTTGCATCAAACCAGTTGCGCGGTGTCCCGATTGTGCCAATCACAGATCACCATACTGGGTGTTGCTCAATGGCGAAACCGCATCTTCGGACTCCAATAGTAGCGTGTCCTCAAAACCCTTGGGCAGCGGTGCATGGCGCGGCCCGGATGTAACCAGTTTGCCAGAGGCCAGATCCGCCACGTTCGGCTGGGAAGGCGCGAGGGCCTTCTGGAAGGCCAGAACCTCATCTTGCTGGATGGGTTCGTAAGGACGAATCTTGGTCGCTGATTTGGCCTTGAGCGCTTGCTGAGTTGCCGTTACTTGCGCGGCCACTCTAGTTGCCGCACCTGGGGGGGCGGGTGAAGCAGCAGTCAGAGCAGGCGTGCTAACGCGCCAGTAGACGGATTTGACCAGCAAATCGTGTCTTTGCGCGGCACCGCTGACAATCAGGTGTTCAATCTCCGCAAATCGATCAGGTGAGAGGGTCTGAGGATCAAGCATATCCATCATGATCAGAAATTGGCGACCATGGGTGTCTAGCGACAACACCTTGAATTTGTAACTGGCTGCCAAAATTTCGGCGCGTAGCATCACATCCCGCACCACTTTGTAAAGCTGCTCGCGACGATCCTGGCGTTTTACCTTGAGGCTTGAAACGTGCGCAACAGGTTTTAGACTGGACGTAGATGGCGGCAGCACACTCAGACCATCCGAGGGCAGGGAAGTGCTCGCAGGAGCAGGAGATTTGTGGGAAAACCAGTTAAAAAATGACATAGTCGAAACCCTTTAACAACCGTGCCGCAAGATTATTTGCCGATGCAGAACTTGGAGAATATTACCCCGAGTAGGTCATCAGAGGAAAATTCACCGGTAATTTCGCACAAGGCGTTTTGCGCTAGACGCAACTCTTCGGCCAGCAGATCAAGTGCTTGAGCCTCTTGATTCAACTGAATTTGCGCCACATTCAGATGGGCCTGCACTCGGAGCAGGGCTTCTACATGGCGCTCACGGGCAATAAAAATGCCCTCTGTGACCGACTGCCACCCCGCCACCTGCAACAATTTTTGCCGTAATGCGGCCAGTCCCAGACCGGTTTTTGCAGACAGGATCAAACCCTCCGGCAAGTCCTCTCCGCAGCTTGCATCGACTTTGTTCCAGACCTCGATGACGGGCACATTTTCAGGCACCTTATTGGCTATAGCACTTGCTACAACAGCATCAGCAGCTCTGTAATCAATAGCATTAATGCGCGTTAGGTCATGCAAAAAAAGCACTGCATCAGCCTGCTCAATGGCATCCCAGGCGTGCTGAATGCCGATTTTTTCGACCTCGTCAAGACTGTCACGCAAACCCGCCGTGTCGATTACATGGACTGGCACACCTTCAATCTGGATCGTTTGCTGCACCTTGTCACGCGTCGTCCCTGGCACCGGGGTAACGATAGCCAACTCAGCCCCGGCCAAAGCGTTCAGCAGTGACGATTTGCCAGCATTGGGTTGACCTGCAATCACCACCTTGATGCCTTCCCGCAACAGCGCTCCTTGCTGCGCCTTTTGCTGCACAAGAGTCAAATTTTGCTGCAATTTTAGGAGCAGTCCATGCGCGTCAGCCTTGTGCAGGAAGTCAATTTCCTCTTCAGGAAAGTCGAGCGTGGCTTCGACCAGCATGCGCAGGTGAACCAGCGCATCGCGCAGTCGGTGAATTTCTTGCGAAAAAATCCCAGTCAGCGAGCGACTGGCACTGCGTGCTGCTGCCTCGGTGCTGGCATCAATCAGGTCGGCAATGGCCTCGGCTTGGGCGAGATCGATTTTGTCGTTAAGAAACGCGCGTTGTGTGAATTCCCCTGGCAGCGCCAGCCGCAAATGAGGCAACCGGCTGGCACCATCGGCACCCGTTTCAGCCGCCGCCTGCAGGCAGCGCTTGAGGAGCAATTGCAGAACCACCGTGCCACCGTGGGCCTGGAGTTCAAGCACGTCTTCTCCGGTAAATGAATGTGGTGCGGTAAAGAAAATTGCCAGACCACGGTCAATCGCTTCACCATCAGCGTCCAGAAACACCGTATAAGTGGCCTCACGGGGCTTAAGTGCACGACCACAGAGGGTAAGCACCAAGGCCGTCAAGCCCTGACCGCTGACGCGCACAATCCCGACCGCACCCCGACCCGGCGCCGTGGCAACGGCGACGATCGGATCCGGGTGGTGCAGCAATGTCACCTCAGGAAACGCCTGAGCCGCAGGCGTTTAGAATTTTGGAAAGTGAAACTTGGGTGGCACACCCATGCGGGTATTAATGACCCACTGCTGTGCAATCGACAGCACGTTGTTGGTAATCCAGTACAGCACCAGACCGGATGGGAAGAAGAAAAACATCACGCTGAACGCGAGCGGCATGAACCACATCATCTTGGCCTGCATGGGGTCTGGCGGTGCAGGATTGAGCGAGGTCTGCAACACTGTGGTCAGCGTCATCACTAACGGCAGAATGTAAAAAGGATCAGGTGAAGACAAATCATGAATCCAGCCAAGCCACGGCGTGTTGCGCATCTCCACGCTCGACAGCAGTACCCAGTACAGGGCGATAAACACCGGGATCTGGATCATGATTGGGAAGCAGCCGCCCATAGGGTTGACTTTTTCTTCGCGGTAAATGCGCATCATTTCCTGTTGAATCTGCTGTGGATTGTCTTTCAGGCGATCGCGCATCTCCATGATTTTTGGATTCACGGCCTTCATCTTCGCCATGCTGGCATAGGCCTTTGCATTTAGCCAGTAAAACGCTGCTTTGAGCAGCAGCACCAGCGCCATGATCGACCAGCCCCAGTTGCTGATCAGGTCAAACAACTTGACCAGCAGCCAGTACAGAGGCTTGGCCAGCATCGTCAACCAACCGTAATCTTTCACCAGTTCCAGGCCCGGAGTGAGCGCTTCCAGTACCTTTTCTTCCTGGGGGCCAGCGAAAAATTGTGCCTCAATTGTTTTACGGGCCCCAGGTGCAATCTGGTCCATCGGTGCGATCATGCCAACGGCATACAGGTTGTTGTCGATCTTGCGCATGAACAAGTCGCGCTTGATCCCGTCAGCCAAGACCCAGGCACTGGCAAAATAATGCTGCACCATCGCCACATACCCGTTGCTGGAGGATTTTTCGATATCAACCTTGTTCTTTTCAATATCTGCAAACTCAACTTTCTGATATTTTTTTGCCTCGGTATAAATTGCAGGGCCGGTGAACGTGGAGTAAAACGAGGACTCGCCCAATGGCTTGCTGCCGTTACGTACTAATTGCAGGTAAAGCTGGGGTCCGACCGCAACATTGCCGACGTTGATCACTTCATGCTTGACCGTGATGGCGTAACTGCCCCGCGTCACGGTATAAGTCTTGACCAGTTTGAGACCGCCCGTCTCGGGTGACTCGAAACGCACTTCCAGCGTCTGACTGCCCTCTTTGAGGGTGCGCTCACCGGGTGCCAGCGTCATAATGGACTTGTGGGTCGGCATAGCTGCACCGCCAGCACTGGCGATCAAGCCGGATTGCGCCAGATATGTGCGGTCTTTGGCATCGTCAAGCAGAACAAAGTTTTTCTCCTTGTCGGCCATGTCAATGTGCTTGATGAATTCGCTCTTGACCAGTGAACCACCTTCGGTATCAAAGGTCAGTTTGAATACATCGGTTTGCACCAGCACTTGCTGATGGGTCGCTACTGACGCTCCAGATTGATTCGCATCCGGGCTTGCAACACCCGTGGGTAAAGCGTTAGCTGCTACTGTATTGGTAGTTCCTGGAACGCTGCCCGGGGTACTTGCTGGGGGTTCGGCGGAGGCTTTAGCGGGTGCAGAGACATGATTCGGACTGGGGAAGAAGGTCGCTTTGCGACCGTTGTACACCTGCCATTGATCCCAAAGCATGACCAGGGAAAACCCAAAAATCACCCACAAAATGGTGCGACGAATATCGTTCATGAGGACTTCTTTTGTATCGAGGAGGAAATCAACCGGGTAAACAGATCAAACTTGGTCACGTGACCTGCGCCGGGCACGGCATCCAGACCCCCGGAGCACCAGGGATGGCATCGCCCCAGGCGAGCCAGCGTCAGGTAGCCACCTTTAGCAGCACCGTGGATTAGCAAAGCCTGCAGCGCGTAGGCCGAGCAGGTCGGCTCAAACCGGCATGACGAACCCAGCCACGGACTCAGCAGCAAGCGGTAGGCCTTGACTAACCCGATCAAACAGCGTGTCATCATGCAGCAACCCCCGGCGTTACCACCGCTGCACCGGCCTGCGCCCGCAAAAATAATAGCTGCAATTCGTCGCGCACCGCTGTTTTGAGGGCTTGCGAAGTGGCGCTGGTAAATCGCGAGCGATCGAACCCGGAGCGTAGACGAACCACGTGAGCGGCTTGCTGCAAAGTTGACTCAAACCCCTGGCTCACTGCGTAAATCTGGCGCTTGATAGTGCTACGTGTGACCGCTCTTTTGGCCCAACGTTTGGGCACCATCGCACCCATCCAGACATCGCACCGATCAAACATGGGCTCCGCGAGTGCTGGCATCGACACTGCGTCAAGGGCCACACAATGCAACGCAAAGTGGTGGGTCCTTGCCAATGTCAAACCCGACAGCACAGCTTGAAACTGGCGACGTTTTAGGAGTCGTTGCAAGGTCAAGCTGCCGTAATGAAATACGTCAGACGGCCAAGCGTTTGCGGCCCTTGGCACGACGGGCGTTGATCACAGCGCGGCCGCCACGGGTTTTCATGCGGACCAGAAAGCCGTGAGTACGGGCGCGGCGAATCTTGGAAGGTTGGTAAGTGCGTTTCATTTTATGGAAATCCTAAGAGGCTCAAAAGCGACCTGGTCTTGGTAGCTGTATGCGCCAAGAACAAAATCGGTGTTCAGTTTTCACCTGACTGAGTCAGGTGAACCTTGGATTATCGCAAACTTTTGAAGCCACAAGAATTGTGGCCTTCGAGTGGCACCCAAGGTAAGCATGAGAAAGTGGAATTTAGGGGTACACCCGCGGTGTGGATAAGGTATTGATAAATTAGAATTTGGGGTACAGCAATCAAAAATTATCCACACCAAGCTGATTTCATAATGACTAAGGGAAAACACCCGATACCAAATGCCACGGAGCCTGCGGCAAGTTTAAATTTGTGGCAGGCATGCATCGATCAACTGGCCCAAGAGCTTCCCGAACAACAGTTTCAAACCTGGATTAAGCCTCTGACGGCTCAGGTCGCGGACGATTTTTCAAAGGTCACCATATTTGTCGCCAACCGTTTTAAACTGGATTGGATTCGGGCCCAATACAGCGCCCGATTGGCCTTGCTCATGGAGAAGATGACCGGTCAACCAGTTCAAATCGAGTTGGCAATGGCACCTCGCGAAGCTGCTTCCCGCAACCCGCCCACAAAAAATATAAGCTTTTCGACAACGGTGGATAAGGTGCCCGAGTCCGATCCCGTTCGAACGACAGAGCCCTTAAAAAGCCGGCTGAATTCGGCACTGACTTTTGACGCATTGGTCGAAGGCAGCGCCAACCGCATGGCACGCGCAGCAGCCATGCATGTGGCGGGAATGCCCGGCCATCTGTACAACCCATTGTTTATTTATGGTGGTGTCGGACTGGGTAAAACGCACCTAATGCACGCGGTCGGGAATCAGTTGATGGCAGATCGTCCCAACGCCAAAGTGCTCTACATCCATGCTGAGCAATTTGTCACCGATGTGGTGAAGGCCTACCAGCGCAAGGCCTTTGATGAATTTAAAGAACGTTACCACTCACTGGATTTGCTGCTGATAGATGACGTGCAATTTTTTGCTAATAAGGAGCGTACTCAGGAAGAGTTTTTCAACGCTTTTGAAGCGCTCCTTGCCAAAAAATCGCACATTGTGATGACCAGTGACACTTACCCCAAAGGCTTGGCAGATATTCACGAGCGCCTGGTGTCGCGTTTCGATTCGGGTTTGACGGTGGCGATCGAGCCCCCCGAGTTGGAGATGCGGGTGGCGATTTTGATCAACAAGGCTCTAGCTGAAGACATCGTAATGCCTGAAGAAGTGGCTTTTTTTGTGGCCAAAAATGTCCGATCAAACGTCCGCGAACTCGAAGGGGCCCTGCGCAAAATCCTTGCTTACTCGCGATTTAACCAAAAAGAAATCTCTATTCTTTTGGCACGTGAGGCACTGCGCGACCTGCTGACGATCCAGAATCGTCAAATCTCAGTGGAAAACATCCAGAAAACAACGGCTGATTACTACAAAATCAAAATCGCCGATATGTACTCCAAAAAACGCCCGGCCAGCATTGCCAGGCCCCGCCAGATTGCCATGTATCTGGCCAAAGAGTTGACGCAAAAAAGCCTGCCTGAAATCGGAGAACTCTTTGGTGGGCGGGATCACACCACCGTGTTGCATGCGGTGCGCAAGATTGGGGCGGAACGTCAACAGGTGACTGAACTCAACCAACAATTGCATGTGCTGGAACAAACACTCAAGGGCTAAACCAAATGAGTGGGAAAATATCAAGCTTGATCGCCAACAGTGCGCCGGGGCTCAACCAGGCACCTCCATTTACCATTGACAACAAGAGGAAGACATGATTGTTTTAAAAGCCACCCAAGACAAAGTCCTGTCGGTTTTTCAGGCCGTATCTGGCATTGTTGAGCGTCGGCAAACCTTGCCTATTCTGGCCAATGTGCTGATTCGCAAGACCGGTGAGTCTTTGCAATTTACCACCAGCGACCTTGAAATCCAAATCCGCACCACTGCGGACCTGGGAGGTGATGTCGAAGACTTCACCACCACGGTGGGGATTCGCAAGGTGATTGATATCTTGCGCAGCATGCCCCCCGATTTGCCTGTGTCGCTCGAGTCGAGTGCCGCCAAGATCATTCTGAAGGGCGGCAAGAGCAAATTCACCTTGCAAACCATGCCCGCTGAGGACTTTCCCCTGGTGCAGGAGTCAGCCAATTTTGGACCGGTGTTCAGCGTGCCGCAAAAGACGCTCAAGGCCTTGCTGAGTCAAGTTTCGTTTGCCATGGCCATTCATGACATCCGGTACTATCTGAACGGCATCCTGTTTGTCGCTGAAGGGCAGCAACTCAGCCTGGTGGCCACGGATGGGCACCGACTGGCGTTTGCGTCAAGCACCCTCGATGTCGAGGTGCCCAAGCAAGAAGTGATACTGCCGCGAAAAACCGTGCTTGAATTGCAGCGCCTACTCTCAGATGCCGAGGGTGCCATCGAGATGCAGTTTGCCAACAATCAGGCCAAATTCACTTTTGGTGGTATGGAATTTGTCACCAAACTGGTCGAAGGCAAGTTCCCCGATTACAACCGGGTCATACCCCGCAACCACAAAAACTGCATCACCCTGGGTCGCGCGGCCTTGCTCTCAACGTTGCAACGGACCGCCATTTTGACCAGCGAAAAATTCAAAGGTGTACGTCTCAACATTGACCCCGGCACATTGCGAGTGGCTTCCAACAATGCCGAGCAGGAAGAAGCAGTGGATGAACTCGACATCGACTTCAGCGGTGACAGTATCGAGATTGGCTTTAACGTCACCTATCTCATTGATGCCCTGACCAACATGTCTCAGGATATGGTGAACCTGGAATTGTCAGACGGCAATAGCTCAGCCCTGTTCACAATTCCAGACAACCCGCATTTCAAATACGTGGTGATGCCAATGCGCATTTAGCCCGTTTACGTTGTTAATAAGTACAACACAAGCCCGCGAGCAGCCTCTTGCCGTTGCGGATTGGAGCAATCAAACATCACCGACCCAGCCATGACCGAAGAAAACCAGCCCACGCCAACCCCTGAAAACACTGTCCACACCGGCGAGGGTAGCGCTGATAGTTCCAACTTTCAGCCGACCATTGACGCCCATCAAGTGGGGGCATCTGAAGCCTATGGTGAGGGCTCGATCCAGATCTTGGAAGGTTTGGAAGCCGTGCGCAAGCGACCCGGCATGTACATCGGCGACACCTCGGACGGTACTGGCTTGCACCACCTGGTGTTTGAGGTGGTAGACAACTCCATTGACGAGTCACTCGCCGGGCACTGCGACGATATCTTGGTCACGATTCACACCGACAACTCGGTCAGCGTAGTAGATAACGGGCGAGGCATCCCGACCGGTGTCAAGATGGACGACAAGCATGAACCTAAGCGCAGCGCTGCCGAGATTGCACTGACCGAATTGCATGCCGGAGGCAAGTTCAACCAAAACAGCTACAAGGTTTCAGGCGGCTTGCACGGTGTGGGCGTAAGTTGTGTTAACGCTCTTTCCAAAATGCTGCGTCTGACCATCCGTCGCGACGGCAAAGTGCATGTAATGGAGTTCAGCAAAGGCTTTGTACAAAACCGGCTGATTGAAGTGGTGAACGGGTTTGAAGTTTCCCCCATGAAAGTCACAGGTACCACCGAAAAACGTGGAACAGAGGTGCATTTTTCGCCCGACCTAGAGATTTTCCAGACCAACACCGATTTTCATTATGAAAT
>CAIYNH010000535.1 GCA_903927495.1 uncultured beta proteobacterium | reverse complement strand
GCGTATGACCCTGTGGCGGTGGAGCAGGCGAGACTCGCCTTTTTCCAAGTCAACGGTATTGAATTTGCTGACTCGCAATCAGCAGCGTTGAAAAATGCCGATGCCTTGGTGATCGTGACCGAGTGGAAAGAATTTCGCAGCCCTGATTTCGACACCATCAAAAACATGCTTAAGACCCCCGTCATCTTTGATGGTCGCAATCTTTACGACCCGAAAGTAGTGCGCAGTCTGGGCATTGAATACTTTGCCATTGGTCGCTGACCGCTTGTATATGGTTCGCACCTGTGCATCGCTAATTTTGTTGTTGTTGTTGTCTGCGTGCTCACCACGTCACCTGATCGTGCAGGGTATGGCCGACGAACTGGCCAGCCAGGGCAATGCCCCAGAAGATGACTTGGTCCTGGCGCGCGAGGCCAGCGCTTTTTACCTCAAGCTGTCTGAATCGTTGTTGCGAGAAGCACCTGACAACCTCAAACTTGCTGAAGCGGTAGCGGCTGGTTTTACGCAATACGCCTTTGCCTTTGTCGGGTTCGAGGCCGAGCGACTGGAGTCCAAAGATGCTAAAGCAGCCCTGAAATTGCGCCAGCGTGCGGCTCGGCTTTACCTGCGCGCACAGCGTCATGGCATGGCTGCGCTGGAGCAACAAATACCAGGATTTTCCAAGGCACTTGAGAGCCGTTTTCCGGCAGATTGGCCCCGACTTGGTCCTGAACATGCTGGACTTGCTTACTGGACGGCAGCCTCCTGGGGCGGCACCATTTCTTTGTCCAAGGACGATCCGAACAGTGTGGCGGATTTACCCTTGGCGATTCGGCTGGCCCATCTGGCTTGGCAAAAATCGCCAGATTATGGTGACGGTTCCCTGGCCAGTCTGATGGGCAGTTTCGAGCTTGCCAAACCAGGCGGCTCGCATCAGCAGGCGGTGGCTTACTTTGATCGGGCGATTGCCATCAGCGCCGGAAAAAATGCCGGTGCCTTGGTTGCCAAGGCCGAAAGCATTGCCCTGCCTGCAGGTGATAAAAGCGCTTTCGTTGCTTTACTTCATCAGGCGCTGGCAGCCAGCAAGGCCAAACGTGACTTGCCAAATGACGTCGCGCAAGAGCGCGCGCAGTGGTTGCTTGAGACGGTTGACGATCTTTTTTAACTCATTTTCTACGATGACTAATTACACACACCTTTTGTACAAATTGCTTTCTGCAAGCCTGCTTGGGTTGGCGCTGCTGGCGTTCAGCAGCGCATCGGCCGCCGACAAACAATTGCGCATTGGCACACTGGCCCCCAAAAATTCGCTGTATCACCAGCAATTGCAAGAGTTGGGAGAAGTCTGGCGCACCGCGCAAGGCGGCAACGCCAAATACCTGATTTATCCGGATGGCAGCCAGGGCGGTGAGGCCGAGTTGGCGCGGCGTATGCGTATCGGCCAATTGCAAGGGGCCTTGATTTCGGTGGTAGGTCTTCGCGAAATTGAGTCTTCTGTCGGCGCGCTGCAAAATTTGCCCTTGCTGTTTAAAAGCTGGGAAGAAGTTGATTACGTGCGCGAAAAAATGCGACCGGCCATGGAGAAGAAATTTCTAGAAAAAGGTTTTGTAGTGCTGGCCTGGGGAGATTCGGGCTGGGTGCGGTTTTTCTCCAAGGAAGCGGCTTTTCGTCCAGCTGACTATCGAAAAATGAAATTTTTCGCCTGGGGCTCTGAATCAGAGCAGCAAGAAATTATGAAGAACCTGGGTTACACCCCGGTGCCACTAGAAACCAGCGATATTTTGCCGGCCATCCAGACCGGCATGATCAGCGTGGTGCCCTCAACGCCCTATTTTGCCCTGGCCAGCCAGATCTACAGCACAGCACCCAACATGCTGGAGATCAACTGGGCTCCCATCGTCGGCGCGTTGGTGGTGACCAAAAAAGCCTGGGATGACATGAGCCCTGCGGTTCAGGAGGCCGTGCGTGCGGCAGGTGATAAGGCTGGCTTGCAGATTCGCACCAAGGCGCGCCAGGAGGTTGACGATGCCGTCAATGCCATGAAAAAACGCGGCCTTATCGTGAACCGTCCAAACCCTGAGCAAATGCGCGAATGGAGCGATCTGGCAGAAAAACTCTACCCCCGCATTCGCGGCACGATGGTGCCAGCAGAGACCTTTGACGAGGTCTTCTCGCACCTTAAGACCTACCGCGCCACCAAGAGCAAATAGTTTTGATCGCGCTCTGGAAAGTTCGTTTGCAGGGGTTGGGACGCTTTGACGAAGTGTTGTCCGCGGCGGCTTTGCTGCTGATGACTCTGATCCCGCTGATCGAAATTGTGCTGCGTCCGATGTTGGGCCGGGGCATCGAGAACGCCTCCGTTCTAGTGCAGCATCTGGGCTTGGTGTTGGCCATGTTTGGTGCCGTCGCTGCGGAGCGGCATGGTCATTTGAGCAGCATGGGCAGCAGTCTTGGCAGCCTCGGTACCCAGCGGTTCAAGACTGGAGTCCAGCTATTCTCCAAAGGCAGTGCAGCTCTGATTTGCGGTCTATTGGCTATGGCAAGCTGGCGTTTTGTTGACAGCGAAATCGGTGTCAGTCACAGTCTGGCCTATGGCTGGCCGGTGTGGTGGGTGCAGGCCACCATGCCACTCGGATTTTTGCTGTTGGGGGCCAAGCTGGGCTTGCGCTGTGCAGACTCCGTGGGCTTGAAAGTCATGTTTGCCTTGGGGTTGCCCACTGTCGGATTCATGTGGGCCAATGCCTTGGACGGCAGTGCCCTTCTGCTGTGGCCGGGTGTACTGTGGCTGCTGGCCGTACTGTTGTCGGGCGCACCTATCTTTGCCGTTCTGGGTGGTCTGGCGCTGGCGCTGTTCTGGCAAGACGGGCAACCCCTGGCTTCGGTGGCGCTGTCGCATTACCAGATCACGGTCAACCCTTCGTTGCCGGCCTTGCCCCTGTTTACTTTGGCTGGCATGGTGTTTGCCCGCACCGGTGCGGCGCAGCGGTTGGGGGTTGTATTCCTGGCTTTGTTTGGCGGCGGTGTCACCGGCACGGTGCTGGCGGCGGCGATTCTTTGCTCATTTTTTACCGCGTTTACCGGTGGCAGCGGTGTCACCATTTTGGCGCTGGGCGGGTTGCTGTTGCCGCTGTTGCGTCAGGCCGGTTTGCCTGAGCAGCGCGGCATCAGTCTGGTCACCAGCGCCAGCGCTTTGGGCGTGCTGCTTGCGCCCTCCGTGCCACTGATCATGTACGCCATCATTGCCCGGGTGCCGATCAACACCATGTTTCTGGCCGGTCTGCTGCCCGCTGGCGTAATGGTGGCTTTTTTGCTGTTGGTGGGCGGCTATTTGAAGCGCAGCGGCACCGAGCCGACACGGCCTGCAACGGTATCAGCGCGGAGAACTTTCGCTGTGGTGAAGTCAGCAGCCTGGGCTGCCAAATGGGAAATTCTGGCACCGGCGGTAGCGATCGGCTCCTTGGTCAGCGGTCTGGCCACCCCAACCGAGAGCGCTGCTTTGACTGCTGGCTACGCCATTCTGACCCAGGCCGTAGCGCACCGTGAATTGAACTGGCGTGTGCTGGGGGCATGCCTCAATGAATGTGCTCAGGTGATCGGCAGCGTCATGCTGATCTTGGGCATGGCGCTGGGCTTGACCAACTACTTGGTGGACTCCGGCGTGCCCAATGCTGCGATAGATTGGGTGCAAAGTGTGATCCCCAACAAGTTTGTTTATCTGCTGGTGCTGAATGTGTTTTTGCTGGCTGCTGGTGCGTTGATGGAAATCTTTGCGGCGATTGTTTTTCTGGTGCCGCTGCTGCTGCCGGTCAGTCTGAGTTACGGCATTGACCCGGTTCACTTTGGCATTATTTTTCTGGCCAATATGGAAATGGGCTTTCTTTGCCCCCCGGCAGGCATGAACATCTATTTTGCCTCGGCCATGTTTGACAAGCCCATCCGCTACGTGGCGGCCTGCGTGCTACCAGCGCTGCTGGCCTTGTTTTTGGGAACTCTAGCCATTTCCTGGTTGCCAATATTGGCAACCGGTTTGCCAAGCCTGTTGATGCTGTCACAGCATTGAAATGTTCACTCGTTAAATTGCAGACAAGGAGAAACCACCCCATGAGCGAATTTTTCAAGCAACTGGCGCTGCAGCGCTGGGATGACCACCGCTACTACCACCACAGCCGCATCAATCAGTCGCTGCACTTTGTCAGTGCCCTGAGTTTTTTGGTGGGCTACGCCTATTTGTTCATCGACCCGGCTATCGCAGGCTTGATTGGTTGGCTGATTTCCATGACCACGCGTCAATCAGGTCATTTTTTCTTTGAGCCCAAGGGCTACGACGAAGTCAATCAGGCCACGCATGAACACAAGGAAGAGATCAAGGTCGGCTACAACCTGCAACGTAAGGTTGTGTTGTTGCTGGTCTGGGCCGCTTCGCCACTGTGGCTGGTGTTTGATCCGACTCTGATGGGATGGGTTAAACCTCACACCAATTTGATCGACTTTGTACGTCATACCGGTCTGATTTGGCTGGTCATTGGTGTGGGTGGTTTGTTATTTAGAACCGTTCATCTGTTCTTCTTGAAAGATGTGATGTCTGGCTTGGTTTGGATGACCAAGATCCTGATCGACCCGTTTCACGACATTGCGCTGTACCACAAAGCGCCACTGGC
>CAIYNH010000534.1 GCA_903927495.1 uncultured beta proteobacterium | reverse complement strand
TTATTATTTTTTTTGGAGCGGGTGAAGAGAATCGAACTCTCGTATGAAGCTTGGGAAGCTGCCGTTCTACCATTGAACTACACCCGCAATGACAGTTATTCTAATGGATTGGCATGATGCAAATGCAGGTGTTGGGCGAACTCATTTCTGACCCTGCCGAATTGGAAAATCGGCATCGACAGGCATTCAGTGCTGACGCACGGCAAAGCAAAGCAACATAGTGTCGGATTGATATGGAAATGAAATTAGGCAACACTCTGCGAATGTCCAGGTTTGGCAAATGGGGCCTCTGGAGGTGTTCAACTCTCGCTTTCCCCAAATATCAACTGGGTCGGCAAAGTTGCCGGCCCATATTTTTGAACCACTTTAAACCATGAGTACTTTCGATCCGGATGCACTGGAATGCCTGGCAGCCATTGTTGAAGAGGGCGGTTTTGAGCGCGCTGCGGTGCGCTTGTCGATTACCCAGTCGGCAGTCTCGCAGCGCCTGCGTTCGCTGGAAGTTCAGGTGGGTACGGTGCTGATTGTGCGCAGTCGTCCGCTCCGGGCCACCACGGCCGGGCGTTTGCTACTCAAACACGCCATGCAAACGCGCTTGTTGCGGGCTGACCTCGAGCGCGACCTGAAAGATCTGGCACCCGGGGTGAGCAGGGCTACGCATGACGAGGAGCGCATCTCAATTGCCATTAACGCCGACAGTATTGCCACTTGGGTGGTGCCTGCCTTGAGCACCTTGGCGCATCAGGGGCTGGGTTTGGAGATCATCACTGACGATCAGGATTTCACTTTCGAGTGGCTGCGCGAAGGCCGGGTGCTGGGTTGCGTAACGACGCTGCGCCAGGCCTTGCGCAGTTGCAAGGTCGAACCCCTGGGGGCCATGCGGTATCTGGCGGTGGCCGCGTCCGGTTACGCCGAGACCCAATGCCCGCAAGGTTTGACACCTCACAATTTCAGCACTCTGCCGTTTGTGGCGTTCAACCGCAAGGACGATTTGCAGTCGGAGTTTGTAGCCAATGCCTTTGGCTTGCGCCAGGTCAGTCTGAGCCAGCTATACGTGCCCAGTTCCGAGGGGCAATTACGCGCCGTGCGCCTCGGGTGGGGTGTGAGTGTGCTGCCAGAACTGATGGTGTTGGAGCAAATTCGGGCCGGACAATTGGTCGATCTGGCACCTGGAAAAGATTTCTCAGTGGATTTGTTCTGGCATTGCTGGAAGCTTGATTCAGCCGTGCTCGACAGCTTGACCCACGCACTGAAGGTAGCAGCCAAAGTGGTCCTGGTACAAAGTCTTACTGAAAATTCAAACCTTGCGAAGGATTTAGGGCATCAGAAGATTGTATAAAAATTCCATGGAGCGCTTTACTGACAGGCATTGTCAGCTATCTAAATAATAGCAAATGTGTTCACCGGACAATCAGCACCGGCACCTTGCACGCTGCCAATACCTGGGTGGCAACCGAGCCAACGACCAGATTGACCAGCGCCCCATGGCCATGTGAACCCATCACCACCAGGTCAAATTTTTCTGCATCGGCAAGTTTTGAGATCAACTCGCCGGCGTGCCCATTTTTCCAGATGCACTTGGCCGTGATGCCATGGCGTGCCAAAAATTTGGTCACCGGTGCCATGACGCGCTGCCCCTCATCTTCGTAGAATTTGTTGACCAGTTCCTTGCCCAAAGCGACACGGGCCGGGGTTGGCAGCACCATTTGCGCGGTAAAGGCGGTGTACTCGTTCTTGGTTGAGTACAGATCATGTGCAGCCAGATACGCCAGCATTTTTTTGGTGTACGAACTGCCATCGACGGCTAGAAGAATCTTCATGTGTGAGCTCCTTAAACGGGCCATCAGTTTACCCAAGGCGGGTGCTGTTGTGTTGCATCAATTCAACACATCAGCACCTGCTTGATTACCGGACTGTCAGGCCGATAGTCGTGTTTCGATCTGTGCCTTGGTGGCCTGCAGTTCCTCAGGCAGGTGATGCGCCAACTGCTGGAACAACTCGGCATGCAGCTTGAGTTCTTCGATCCAGGCGGCTTTGTCGATGCTGGTCACGGTGTCAAACTCTTCGGCGGTAAATGGCAGACCGGTCCAGGTCAGCTCATCAAACAATGGTGCCACACCAAAGAGGGTCTCGATGCCCGCTGCACTGCCTTCGATGCGGTCGATCATCCACTTAAGGACACGCATGTTTTCTCCATAACCAGGCCAGACAAACTTGCCATCTGCACCCTTGCGGAACCAGTTGACGCAATAAATGCCTGGCAGTTTGCCGCCGGTTGCCTCGAGTTTTTTCTCCATGTCGAGCCAATGCTGGAAGTAGTCGCTCATGTTGTAGCCGCAAAACGGCAGCATGGCAAACGGGTCACGGCGCACCACACCCATTTGACCGACGGCAGCAGCCGTAGTCTCAGAGCCCATGGTGGCGGCCATGTAAACGCCTTCCATCCAGGTGCGGGCTTCGGTGACGAGCGGCACTGTGGTTGAGCGGCGGCCACCAAAGATGAAGGCATCAATGACCACGCCTGCCGGGTTGTCCCACTCGGGATCAAGCGCCGGGTTATTGCCCGCAGCGACGGTAAAGCGTGAATTGGGGTGTGCGGCCTTGGCACCGGTTTGTTTGGCAATCTCGGGGGTCCAGTCATTGCCCTGCCAGTCGATCAGGTGCGCCGGCATGCCACCAGTGTCTTTTTCCATGCCTTCCCACCATACGTCGCCATCGTCGGTCAGGGCTACATTGGTAAAGATTACGTTTTTGTCCAGACTGGCCATGCAGTTTGGATTGGTGTGGAAATTGGTCCCGGGGGCTACGCCAAAATAACCGGCTTCGGGGTTGATGGCATACATCTTGCCGTCTGCATTGGGCTTGATCCAGGCAATGTCGTCGCCAATGGTGGTTACTTTCCAGCCATCGAACCCTGCGGGTGGCACCAGCATCGAGAAGTTGGTCTTGCCGCACGCGCTCGGGAAGGCCGCCGCGACGTGGTACTTTTTGCCTTGCGGGTTGGCTACGCCCAGAATTAGCATGTGCTCGGCCAACCAGCCCTGGTCGCGTCCCATATTGGAGGCAATACGCAGTGCAAAGCACTTTTTACCAAGCAATGCATTGCCGCCGTAGCCCGAGCCATAAGACCAGATTTCACGGGTTTTGGGGTAGTGAACGATGTATTTGGTCTTGTTGCAAGGCCACTTTACATCGGCCTGACCGGCTTCAAGAGGTGCCCCCACGGTGTGCATGCAGGGCACAAAGTCGCCGTCAGCACCCAGTACGTCGTACACGGCTTTACCCATCCGGGTCATGATTTTCTGGTTGACGGCAACGTAGGCGCTGTCGGTCAGCTCAATGCCAATGTGGGCGATATGGGAGCCCAGCGGACCCATGGAAAACGGCACCACATACATGATGCGACCGTTCATGCAGCCATCAAACAGGGCTTTGGTGCCGTCTGCCTGGCCTTGTTGCAGCAGGGCACGCATGTCCGCGGGAGCCATCCAGTTGTTGGTCGGACCGGCATTTTCCTTTTGCTCGGAGCAGATGTAAGTGCGGTCTTCAACACGGGCCACGTCGCTTGGGTCAGAGCAGGCCAAAAAGCTGTTGGGGCGCTTGGCCTCATTGAGTTTTTTGAAGGTACCGCCATCTACCAGCAACTGGCACAAACGGGCGTATTCCTCGTCGCTGCCGTCACACCAGTAGATGCTGGACGGCTTGGTGAGCGCAGCCATTTCGGCAACCCAGGCGATCAGTTTTGAATTTTTGACGTAGCTGGGGGCATTTGGATTCATGCTTGGCATGGTGGATAAGTCCTTTAAAAGAAGTCCGGATAAAAATTTGTGGCGTCCCTGACGTATCCGTAACGGGTAGGTGATGCGAGTCGAGTCCACCTATTTTATGGATTTTGACTTCGAGTTACCTGACGGTTACCTGCAATGTTTGAGCAATGGTTGCGCTGCATCAGAGAAAGCTGAAGAGTTCTCTCTGCATTTTCAAATCATTCTTGCCTGAGCATAGTGCCGCAGTCATCGCATTTGCCAGCAAAGACCAGGCAAAAGCGGCAGGACTGAATCAAGGAATCAGATCAGTTGGGCTTGCAGCCCGGCATCGGCCAGGGCCTGCAGTACGTCTGCCACGTGTTGCGGCCCTCGGGTTTGAATAACCAACTCAATCTCTACATTTTGCGCCGCCAGCGTGGTGAAGGCACGCTGGTGATGGACCTCGTTGATGTTGGCGCCGGCCCCGGCAACGGTGGCAGTAATGGCCGCAAGCGTGCCTGGCACATCGCGGGCACTCACCTTCAAGCGCGCCAGACGGCCCGCCCGCACCATGCCGCGCTCGATGATGGCGGAGAGCAGCAATGGGTCAATATTGCCGCCGCACAGGACCAGGCCGATGCGTTTGCCTTGGAAGCGCTCTGGGTATTTCAGCAGAGCCGCCAAACCCGCTGCACCGGCACCCTCCACCAGGGTTTTCTCGACTTCAAGAAGCATCACGATGGCTTGCTCGATATCACCTTCATCGACCAGCACCAGATCATTGACTTTATCGCGGATGATGGCTTGCGGCAGTTGACCGGGTGTGCCCACGGCAATGCCCTCGGCAATGCTGCTGTTGCCTTGCGGGTGTTGCGTTCCCTTGATGGCGTTGACCATCGCCGGAAAACGCGTGGTTTGCACGCCAATGATCTCGATGCCCGGTTTGAGCGCACGGGCTGCCGTGGCCATACCGGCAATCAAGCCACCGCCGCCAACCGCTACCACCAGCGTATCAAGCTCGGGCAAATCTTGCAGCATTTCGAGTGCGACGGTGCCTTGCCCGGCGACGATGTCGGGGTCGTCGTATGGGTGAACAAAAACCAGTTGCTGCTGTTCAGCCAACAGCAGAGCATGGGCCCTGGCCTCATCAAGCGTGCTGCCAAACAACACAATCTCGGCCCCAAATCCGCGCGTGCGCTCGACCTTGACCCCTGGAGTAAAACCTGGCATGACAATTACCGCGCGCAGACCTAACCGCTGGGCGTGGTAGGCCACTCCTTGCGCATGGTTGCCAGCGCTCATGGCGATGACACCACGAGCGCGCTCCTGCGGGGTCAGTTGCGCAAGTTTGTTGCAAGCACCCCTTTCCTTGAAGGATGCCGTGAACTGGAGGTTTTCAAATTTCAGAAAAACCTGTGCGCCGGTGATGTCTGACAGCGTGCGGGAGGCTACGCAGGGTGTGCGCAGCACATGCTCTTGCAGCCGCAAGGCGGCCTGCTGGATGTTGGAGAATTCAATCATGGGCAGATTGTCTGCCTGAAAAACCTGTTGATCGAGGCTTAGGGAATGATTTAATGGGCTGTGGTTTGGTATTGTTTGCAGTGGCCGGTTGGCGCTGTGACGGCCCCTATTGAATTCGTCGTCGTTGTTTCGCGGGTCTTGTTGCAGCAATGACTTCGGCAGGTCGCCTAGACACGAATGATTTGGAAATGGAATAAACCCTGATATGGCAAAAAAGTTGACTGCCTTTCAGTCCGTTTGGCCTGCAGTTCACATGACCCGGTGCAGGAATTCCGAGACCACGTCCAATTGCAGCGGCACATTCAGCGCCGGTGCATGGCCGCAACCTGGAACGTCAAACACCTGGAGCAAACCTTTGGCACCCGGCCCACGCTGCTGCATTTGCTGCACCGTTGCTGGTAGTACCAGGTCCGAATCGATGCCGCGCAGCAGCAATACCGGCACATTGATCTGGTCGTAGTGCTTCCAGAGCAGATAGTCGTCCGGGTGATGGATGAACTGCTGCACCATGGCCGGATCGTAGTGCGGTGTGACGCGCCCGTTGGGCAGGCGGCGGGTGGAGGTCTCTGTCAACCGCAACCACTGTGCGTCACTGAGTTGACCGTAGGGTTTATAGACTTGCCGGAAGAAGGCTTCGAGCTCGTGCACAGTATCGAAAGCGGGTGGACTGCCGGCGTAGGCTTTGATGCGTTCGATGGCCAATTGAGCCAGTTCGGGCGCGTTGTCGTTGAGTGTCAGGCTGGAAATGCGCTGCTTCAGTCCATGACCACCCAAGCCGGAGGCGCACACTGTGCCGATGGCACCACCCATGGAGGTTCCTAGCCAATGCGCGTGTTCAATTCCGAGTTGGTCAAAGAGTGAACGGGCGATGCCGGCATAAAACGACAGGCAATACTCCTGCGCTGGCTCTGGACTCCACTGGCTCAAACCACGACCAATGGTGTCTGGGCAAATCACGCGGTAGCGTCGGCTCAAGTGCATTGCCAGGTCGTCCATGTCACGTCCGGTGCGCGCAAGGCCGTGCCAGGCAATTACCGTCTGAGCGTTGCCAGAGCCCCATTCGGTGTAATGGATTTCACGCCCGGAACAGCTCAGGAAATGCGAGGTAAAGCTCATGACTTTGCTCCGATTTTGGGAGTGATGGCTGCTTGCCGCAAGCGCCCTACCACCCCAGTTGGAAAGTAATATACCGACAGCACAAAGAGCAGGCCCAGCCACAGCAACCAGCGGTCCGGCGAGAGCAAGGCCGACAGTACCGGCAGCGCAGCGGTCGCCTCGCTGGCCAATCTCAGCAAGTCCTGCAAATAGCTTTGTGCCACCAGGAACAAGGCCGCACCGATGGCCGCGCCATAAATAGTGCCCATGCCACCGATCACGACGATCAGCAGCACATCCATCATGATCTCGAAGCTCAGCGAGGTATCGGGTCCGTTGTAGCGCAGCCATATCGCCAGCATGGCCCCGGCCACGGTGGCAAACAAGGCTGACAGCACGCTTGACAGGGTGCGATAGACCACCACCCGGTAACCGATGGCCTCTGCGCGGAACTCGTTTTCGCGGATGGCTTGCAGGACCCGACCAAAGGGTGAATTGACAATGCGCAGCATCGCCAGCAACATGACCAGGGCCAGGACAAACAAGCCGTAGTAACAGATGATGCGTCCGTCAATGACCACTCCCAGCACCGGTGACTCGAACAATTCGAAACTGGGCGATAGCCATTCAGGCACCTTGAAGCTCAGGCCATCCTCACCGCCGGTCAGGTCCGACAGTTGTGAGGCCAGGGTCTGAAAGGCCGATGCCACAGCCAGCGTGATCATGGCAAAAAAGATGGCTCGTACCCGCAGCGAAAACAAACCCACGGCAAGAGACAGCAGCAAGGACAGTGTCAGCGCCAGTGCCGAACCAAGCGCCAGTGCCGTCCAGGTTGGCCCCCGGAATGTGGTGGCAATCGCAATGCCATAGGCACCGATGCCAAAAAACATGGTGTGTGCAAAGCTGACGATGCCGGTAAAGCCCAGCAGCAAGTCGAAACTGGCCACCAGCACGGTAAACACCAGCACTTTGGCGGCCACGCTGAGTGGTTTGACACCCGGAAAAATAAACGGTGCCAGCGCGAGTGCCAGCAGCAGTCCCAGCAGCAGCACCGCCAGCACGCGGCTTCTGGGGTAGTCGTTGGAAATCAGTCGGTTCAGCATGGACCGGTCCTTTATCTGTTAGCTACCGGATAAACACCCTGCGGACGCCACAGCAACACGCTCACCATCAGGGCAATGTTGGAAAATAGCGCCACTTTAGGGGCCAGAAAACCGGTGTAATTGGCCATCAGACCGACCATCAGTGAACCAATCAGAGCCCCACCCGTCGAGCCTAGACCGCCGATGATGATGACGATAAAAATCAGCACATTGACCTGCGCCCCCATTTGCGGCACCACGTTTTGCTGGTACAGCCCCCACATCACGCCACCCAGACCGGCGAGCGCGCTGCCCACCACAAATACACCGACAAACAGGCGCCGGATGCGGTAGCCTAGCGCCTCGACCATCTCGCGGTCTTGCACTCCGGCGCGAATCAACAGGCCAATCTTGGTGCGGCCCAGGGTCCAGGCCTGTATCGCAAAAACCGCCAAGCCCACCACCACGGCGAGCAGGCGAAATTTCTCAATGGCAGCGTCACCCACCAGCAGTGAGCCGCGCAGGCCATCCGGCAGCGGCAGCGCGATTTGCTGGGGTCCCCAGATCACTTTGATGAGTTCTTCGCCAATGATCATCCCGCCCATGGTGATTAAAATTTGCTTCAGATGCTGGCCGTACACCGGGCGCACGATGAAGCGTTCAAATGCCAAACCCGCTGCAGCGGCCACCGCCATCGCCACCCCCATGGCCAGCAGTACCGCCAATAAATTTCGCCACAACTCGGGTGAGCCGGTCCAGTCGCCCATGGCACCCAGCACGCTGGTGGCGACAAAAGCGCCCAGCGCAATGAAGACACCATGGCCGAAATTGAGCACATCCATCAGGCCAAAAATCAATGTCAGACCAGAGGCGATGATAAAAATGATCATGCCCATAGCCAGCCCTGCCATCGTGAGCGTGACCCAGGTGGAGCCTGAGCCCACCAGCGGCAGCGCCAGCAGGGCCAGCAGCGGCACCAGCAGCAGGGGCTTGTAGTCCAGCTCAGCCCAGTTCATTGGCTTGTCTTTCTTGAGTCATTTTTAGTCCTGAATTGATTGCTTATAGTGCATGTGTGTATTGCGCTAGAGGGCGTTTTTCT
>CAIYNH010000533.1 GCA_903927495.1 uncultured beta proteobacterium | reverse complement strand
GCTATGGCCTTGATTGCCTCAAAATCACCGTTGGAACTGGCCGCGAAACCGGCCTCGATCACGTCCACCCGCAGCCGCTCCAACTGGCGCGCAATGCGCAGTTTTTCGTCGCGCGTCATGGACGCGCCCGGAGACTGCTCTCCGTCACGCAAGGTGGTGTCAAAAATAATCAGTTTGTCAGCCATCGTATTACTCCATTTATCTTCAAAAACCCGCAACCTGTATTTTGCAGCCCAAAGCAAAAGGCCCGTTGCGAGTGCTAACGGGCCTTTTTGGATTCAGTGCGTGCGCTACTTCTTCCGCCCGTGATGGCGTAGGAACGATAGCGTTAGCGCAAAGAAACTCATGGGTTCAATGTAACACAAGATGATTGGCACTAAACATTGGGACTCACGCTATTTGTGCAAGCCGCGCTCTTCAGGTTCGTCCGTCGAGGTACTAATCAAACTTGTCTGAACACCTTTAACCTTGCGCCAACCATAAATCACGTAGCCGCTCAAGCCATAAATCACAAACACACCGAACATCACGGTGGGAGGATCGATGTTGATCACCGCGATACCAAGTGCAATCATCACAATGACAGCAAACGGCACGCTGCGCTTCATACTGACATCCTTGAAACTGTAAAAAGGTACGTTGGTCACCATGGTCAAACCGGCATATAGCGCCACTACAAACATGGGCCAGGCAACTTCAGGTCCTCGAACACCCAGATCGGTGCACAACCAGATGAAACCTGCAACCAGCGCTGCGGCTGCAGGAGATGGCAAGCCCTGAAAATATCGCTTGTCTACCACCGCAGTATTGACATTGAAACGTGCCAACCGCAATGCGGCACAGGCGCAGTAAACAAAAGCGGCAAACCAGCCCCAACGCCCCAGTTCCTTGAGTGCCCAAACGTACGAGATCAAAGCAGGCGCAGCGCCGAAAGAAACCATGTCTGACAGCGAATCCATCTGCTCCCCAAAAGCACTTTGGGTATTGGTCATGCGCGCAACACGTCCATCCAGACTGTCCAGGACCATTGAGCAAAAGATACCTACCGCCGCCAAGTCAAAACGTCCATTGATTGCCATGACGATGGCATAAAACCCGCCAAACAATGCCGCCAGAGTAAAAAGATTGGGCAACACATATATACCCTTGCGCCGCTTGCGCACAACCACATCGGCAACATCAGTGTCAGCACTTGCCGAGTCCGAACCATCATGCATAAAGTCTCCTTACTTGGCCATTGAAGCGGGAATCGGAATATCGCACCGACCAGCGCCTACAAAAGCTGTCGGCGCCAGTGTAAGCGAGTCGATACGCTCAATACCCATTCAACGCCAGCCACAAAAACAAAGGCCACCGAAGTGACCTTTGCACGTCCGTCTGACTGGACTTAGTTGCGGGTCTGATCGACCAGTTTGTTCTTGGCGATCCATGGCATCATGGCGCGCAATTGGCTGCCGACCTTCTCGATCGAGTGGTCCGCAGTGTTGCGGCGACGGGCCGTCATGCTCGGATAGTTCAGACGGCCTTCCTGGATGAACATTTTGGCGTATTCACCGTTCTGGATGCGCTTGAGGGCATTGCGCATGGCAGCACGCGACTGGTCGTTGATAACTTCAGGACCGGTC
>CAIYNH010000532.1 GCA_903927495.1 uncultured beta proteobacterium | reverse complement strand
GGGTCGCATGTGCCAGAAGCAGCACCAGTACTGAATTGGAAGCCATATCCGTATTGCGCGGCATCGTAATTCAGGACAAACGGAGACACCGAGAAGGACGCCACGTCTGTAGCTACAGCCGCGCTTGTTCCCACAGTGCAGGAAGCGGGATTCCCTCCAGCCGCTTTCACAAAGGTCCAAGTTGGCGTCTTTGCAGGAGTGCCACCAGGAAGCGCTGTGGTGTTAAACACCCCGGTTGCTGCATAACGGAACAGTCGCTTATCTTGGTTGGTTGGTATGCCATTGACAAGCCCAGCAGCACTCTGCGACGCACCGTTGCTGAAGTCGTAGCTGCCCGGCAGGTGACATGCTTCGCAGTTCTTCAACACTCCCGGATAGCCAATGCTCCAGAATCCGTCCAATGTCGAAGCGGCATGCCAAGTGAACTTGTTGGTCCGCTTAATAGCGCCATGGATGCCGTGGATGAAGTTCGTCGAATCAGCAGACCAACCAGAACTGGCACGGTTGGGGTTGTGGCACCATGAGCATGTCGAACCATCGTTACGCTGACCGGCATGGAACTGTGATGCATTGAAAGCACCCAGTTCTTGGTGGCAGTTATTGCAACGCTTGTCTTCCACAATCGCACGGCGTCCAGAATAGGCAGGTCCGGTTCCAGGTGTTGTTGCACCTGCGGAGCCAACCTTCTGGAGGTCAGGAGCCACCACAATTAAGCCACCTGTTGCATTCGGTTGGTAAGCACCGTAGCTTGAACCAATCTGACCTGCTACCGTGGCCAAATCTGCATCCTTGACCGGGGCCACCGGGTACGCTTTCAAATTGGTTTGCGTCAACGGCATGGTGTTTGCTGGTGCATAGGTATAACCCAAACCACCTGTCAGCATGACTGCATCATCCGGAATCGTGACGGCCGTCAGCGTGACTGTGTAGTAACCACCTGGCACGTCGGGCCCAGTCAGCGTACCCGTAGCTTTGCCATTCCAGATACTACGCAGGTAGCCGCTAGCGCTGCCATTGAAATCAGCCGGTGCAGAAATGCCATCTTGAGGTACAGCAAACACGAAATAGGCACTTGGAGCACCCATAAAGTTGGGCCACATTTCGGATGTCCTCAGCACCGCATCCGTAGCACCCGCAGCAGGCTTGGCATTGAAGTCTACAGCTACGCTGTTCTGAAGCATGCGGAAGACCATCACAGGTTGCCTGCTGGCATTGCGCGAAACACTCTTAATGTCGTAGGTGACTTTAATGGCGCCCTCTGGCAAATTATTCGGATTGGAAGCCAGCCAGGCCGCATTGGTATTGCCGTTGGTGCCGCCAACAAACAAGGTACTAGCCTTGTCTTGCGGAGTCACAGCGACGTGCACCTGCTTAATGGCCGCTGGATTGTGGCAAGTGCTGCACATGCTGTCATCCGCCTGCTTTCCACCAACACCACCCGCGCCGTGACCACTTGTGGCACCAGCCAACGTTGTACCTTCACCCGTATTGAAGTTGATGCCATCATGGCAGGCACCGCAAGCAAGACGATTTGGTTTGTTGAACCAATTGTTTCCTTGAGCAGTCTTCATCGCCACTGTGGTGCCATCAAGCTTGGTCACGACATTGTCGCTACCGTCTGGCTTGGTTGTCTCCCCACTGTGGCATTTGGCACAGTTAGTGATCAATTGCGGATACTTGGTTTCGTTCAAGTTAATACCGCCAACCATGTAACCTGTTCTAGTGAGTTCTTCACCCATGTGCATTTTGTGGATGAATACTGGGAAGTCAAGGTTCGAATGACGATCTGAAGCATCAAGACCGCTAATGGTGGGCGTGTTGCCGTAAGTGGTAACGCCATTAGTGACAGTCACGTTGTTGAACGCCATTTTTGCAATCGCATCCAAATACTTAGTGTCCTTTGAGCCTGTGCTACCAAACTTGCGTTGGTCAGTATGACAAACCATACATTGGCGAGTTTCCTGACGACCGCCAGCCCAGCCTTTGAGTGCATTGCCACCGCTATGGAATGTAAACTTGTTATGGCAGGACGCACAGGCTGCAACATTCACGATCTCGCGCTGTTCTACGTCCGTATCACTCACTTTAATAGCGCGCCCGGTCGCTGGGATCCAGTCGTACACCAAGTCTACCGGTGTCCGAATGAAGTCAAAGTTCGCCCCAGGTCCAGAGGTGTCACACACGCCTGTCTCCGTGTTGCAGGTGGTGGAGGTAGCGCTCGTTTTTGCTCCGCGAACTGCACCGGAAATCTGAATTACTAAGCGGTGAATCGCATTCGGATCGTAAGTTAGGTCACCCAGATCAGCCTTGTCTTGAGTTAGCTTATTTGCATCTGCAATTACGGCATCCTTAACTTGCTGAGCGACTTGTTTGATGTCACGCCTAAAGGTGTACTTGTACTGGCCGTTACCAATGTACTCAAGCACACCATTATTTTCACTGCCTGGAGCACTTGCTGTGTAGCTTGTGATGTTGCCGGTAGCCTTGTCGATAACTGGCGTGGAAACCATATAGCTGACCCATTTGCTGGGGCTGCCGTTCGTGCCTGGTACCAATTTTGCTATAGAAAATGCGAAGTTCGTGTAAGTCTTGGCAGGATCGGCCGACTTCTGGACCCACCACTTATCTAGGCCAGTCAACGCGGTATTGTTGTCCGAATTGATCAATTGAAATGTGATTACCGGGGGGCTATTGATAGCCACGCCCTGCACCGAGCCAGCCAGAGACAGATTGGCCATTGCTGCGACAGGAAGTGCCCCTGCATCCGTCGAGCCAGCTGTCGCTATGGCCGGCGTTGCCACCGACGACGAAGTAGAACTAGTGGTAACACCATCACTGCCGCC
>CAIYNH010000531.1 GCA_903927495.1 uncultured beta proteobacterium | reverse complement strand
TTGCTGAAGGTATGGCTGCAGGTGTTGCAGTTGTCGTCTCGGATGTGGAAGGTCCAATGGAGATTATTGGTGGTGGTAAATTTGGCCATTTCTTCAAAACCAACGATGTAGCTTCATTAGCAGTGGCGTTGCGAAACGTTATGGCAACAATATCCACCCCAGAAGGGAAAGCAATGTTGAGCGCCGCGCGAGCGCATGTTGCCGAGAAATATGACTTAATTCACACGTCAAGACACTATTGCAGAATCTACGAGGAGATTATTAATGACTAAGTTTGCATCGGTCATTTTGGTGATTGTCACGACGTTTGCCGCATTTGAGGCAAATACTACGCCGATTTCTGAGAACTGGACATCCCCAAGGGGTTCTTACGACGTTCATGCCACAGGTGTGGACAGGTTCGTGCTTGAGAGGGATAAAAACAATAGCGGGAAACCGATTGCAAAATTCACGGTATCACCTGGTGATGTATTTCAGAAAAGCACAGGGGAAAGAAGCGAGGTAGTACTTGGTGGCTGGGAAAGCAGTAGTCGTTTTCGAGTCAAGGGAAATGATGAAATTGAATTTTATCGTGTATCAATCAAGCTTTCTCCCGATTGGATAGCCCCACAAAGCAACTCTCACGGCTATGCATGGGGCATATTTTTTCAGCTACATGGCCCGAACGAATATATGGCACCTCCCGCAATCGCAATTCATGCTGAAAATAAATTTTCCTTGTTCGTGCTCGGAGGAGATTTGAACGCAAAGGTAGGTGGTCGAAGATTCCTCACAAAATCCGACTTGAATATTGGACGATGGGTGGATTTCGTATTAGAGATCAAATGGGCACCAGACACAACAGGTGCGATTGCCGTCTATCGGCGCAATGAAGGTGAATCGGATTGGGAAAAAGTGGCAGACATCAAGGCGGTTGCAACGCTACAACATAAGGGCACCCCGATACCAAATTCGCATTACTGGAAGTCGGGTTTTTATCGTTCTGAGAGCAAACATGAGAATACTCTTTGGCTTGGCCCCATCCTGCGTGGCCGCACATTTGATGAGGTGGCTGGGCAATGATTGACTGTGAAGCGGATGGTCAAACTCAAGAATTTCGACTCTTTTTGAATTGTCGATATGGCTTGCATCAATGAGTTGACTCAAAATGAAGAATGTGACCCGTGCCAAGTCCAAGGTAGTGATATTTAGCCCGGCATTAAATGCCGTCAGCGGTGTATCCACACACGTCAATATGCTTTTCGATTCAACTCTTGCACAATGCTTCGATTTGATGCACTTTCAAGTGGGTAGGGAGGGGCGCATAGAAAACTATTGGCAACGCCTAGTACGATTTGTTTTCAGCCCATTTCAATTGGCGACATTTATCATCCGGCATAAACCGAAAATCGTACACATCAATACTTCGATGGATGTCAAGGCTTTCTGGCGAGATCTGTCCTATTTGATGGTTGCGCGCATGATGGGCTGCAAAGTTGTCAATCAATTTCACAGCGGGTCTGCACCATCAAGCCTGTTTGCCAACCCAGTACTGTCATACCTGCTAAGGCGCTTTTTATTGGCTTCGCATGTGGTCACGGTGTTGTCCAGCGAGGCGCTTCGTTCACATAAGGCGTTTGACGAGCGCATTGCAGTGGCGCTGGTGCCGAATGCAATTGATACAACCGGGCTTCTGGATGTCAAGCGTGAGTCGAGTAATCCGGCCACGCCGCTAAAGCTGGTGTATGTGGGGCGCATTGTGCGGTCCAAGGGTTTGCTGGACGTGCTAGCTGCGCTGAAACTTCTGGAGAACAGTGGGCTGCAGTTCAGTTTAAAGGTGGCGGGGTCCGGCCCAGACGAGGCAGAGGTTCTCAAACTAATTTCCAATTTGGAGTTGGATGCTGAAGTCACCCTGCTCGGCCCGGTTTTTGGTGGCACCAAAAACAAGCTCTGGCTTAACTCTGATGTGCAGGTATTCCCAACTTATCACAACGAGGGCTTGCCATATTCCATACTAGAGTCGATGGCGGCGGGTTGCGTTCCAGTGACTTGTTCGGTGGCAGCCATACCCGACGTGATGCAAGACGGCGAGCATGGTCTATTTGTGCCAGCACACGATCCGGCCGCTGTGGCTGCGGCAATTCGGCGCCTGGACTGCGACCGCGATGCGCTACATCGGATGTCGCTGGCTGGTCGTGCAAGAATAAGAGAGCAGTACACAGTGGATCGCTTGGCCGACCGGTTTTGTGAAATATACAACCGCTTGAACAATTAACTTATGTGCGGCATAGCTGGCTACCTTACCCGAGCTCAAGGACTCAACCTGCACTCCGCCTTGCGTAACATGGCAGCAGCCATCGCCCACCGTGGGCCGGATGACGAAGGCTTTTTTGAGACGGGTACGGCAGATGGGCAATACCGCCTCGGCTTGGCACACCGGCGTTTGTCCATCATTGACCTGTCCACCGGGCATCAGCCAATGGCCAATGAGGATGGTTCAATTCAGATCGTCTTCAACGGTGAGATTTACAACTACAAGGGCTTGCGCGACGAGTTACTGGCACTGGGACATGTGTATTCCACGAACTCAGATACCGAGACCATCGTGCATGCCTATGAGGAATGGGGCAATGGTTGCGTAGTGCGTTTCAATGGCGCGTTTGCCTTTGCGATTTTGGACGCTCGCAAGCAACGGCTCTTCTTGGCGCGTGATCGCTTTGGCAAGAAACCTTTGTATTTTCAGCACACCAGCGACACTCTGCTTTTTGCCTCAGAAGTCAAATCGCTACTTCGCTACCCAGGAGTGGTGGCAAGCGTTGACAAGGCTGCGCTGTGGGACTACTTTGCCTATCGCTACGTGCCAGCACCTGCAACTTTATTTGAAGGGGTTCGCAAACTCATGCCTGGTTCGTGGGCTCTGTGGGAAGCGGGGGAGTTGATTGAGCACACCTACTACCGGCCACCGGATGGTGATACCTATGAGACCAGTCTTGCGACTGTAGACCCTGTAGGAGCATTTTTGAAGGTGCTGGACCGTGCAGTTGAAATGCGGATGGTGTCAGATGTTCCTTTTGGCGCTTTTCTATCCGGCGGCATTGATTCGTCTGCAGTCGTGGCATTGATGTCGCGGCACTCCAACATGCCCGTGAAAACGTTCTCTGTTGGCTTTGCTGAGACCGAATACAGTGAGTTGACCTATGCCAAAGCAATTGCAAATCAGTTTAAGAGTGATCATCATGAGTTAACGGTATCTGCAAACCACATCATGGAGCACTTGCCAGCGCTGGTACGCTTTCGGGATGCGCCAGTGGCAGAGCCATCAGATATACCCATTTATCTTTTATCACTAGAGGCAGCACACACTGTCAAGATGGTGTTGACGGGTGAAGGTGCCGATGAGTTTTTGGGGGGCTACCCTAAGCATGTTTATGAACGCCATGTGGGCAATTACCAGCGGCTTCCCGCTTTTGTGCGTCACGGTCTGGTCGAGCCGCTGGTGCATGCCTTACCCTATGACTTTCGGAGAGCAAAGACCGCCATCACTAACTTTGCAATTGCTGATACGCAGGAACGCTTGCCACGCTGGTTTGGTGCACTATCGAATTCAGAGCGCTTGGCTTTGCTGGCAATGCAAGCCCCTCGGGTTGAAGATGGGCAACCTGTGGCGGAACGTTTTGCTACGGCCGCAGGCAACTCGGCACTGCGCAATATTCTCTATTTTGACCAGACGAGTTGGCTGCCAGACAACCTGTTGGAGCGTGGCGACAGCATGACCATGGCAGCCTCGCTGGAGGGGCGCATGCCATTTATGGACTACGAACTGGCCGCTTTCGTGTCGCGACTACCTGACAACTGGCGCGTGCGAGGAATGACGACAAAATATATTCTTCGCCAAGCCATGAAGCGCCTCCTACCAAACCACATTCTTGAGCGAACCAAGATTGGTTTACGTGTGCCGGTGAACGAGTGGTTTAGAGAGGGCATGAAAGACTACCTCCGCGAGC
>CAIYNH010000530.1 GCA_903927495.1 uncultured beta proteobacterium | reverse complement strand
GAAATATTTGAAGGAAGAATTACTGGTGTAACCGATTTTGGAGCGTTGCAGATTAAAACCGGAGATCTTACAAGAAATTTTGATTTTAAAGAATTAGTATTTTTATTTGATTAATCAACTTATTACTATGACTATTAACGAATTAACCCGGATAATTGAAGAATTTGCGCCACTTTCGCTTCAGGAAAGTTACGATAATGCAGGCCTGATTATAGGCCAGCCCGGACAAGAAGTAACCGGCGCACTCATTACTTTGGATGTAACTGAGGCGGTAATTGAGGAGGCGATCCAAAATAAATGTAACCTCATCATTGCTCACCATCCATTGATTTTTAAAGGAATCAAAAAACTTAACGGCAAAAACCCTGTCGAAAGAATGGTGGCCACCAGCATTAAAAACGACATTGCCATTTATGCTGCCCACACCAACCTCGATAATGTGCAAAGAGGTGTTAATGCCATGCTTTGCGAAAAAGCCGGAATAAAAAATTGCCGGATACTTTCAGCCAAACCTTCTGTTTTACGAAAACTGGTTACTTTTTGCCCGAAAGAATTTGCCGAAAAAGTCCGCAATGCTATGTTTAGCGCAGGTGCCGGCCATATTGGAAACTACGATAGTTGCAGTTTCAACCTAACGGGAGATGGAACTTTCAGAGCACTTGAAGGAACCAATCCATTTGTTGGTAAAATCAACGAACTGCATGTTGAGGCCGGAGAAAAGCTCAATGGCTCCCTGATTCGCGCGGGTCTGGTGGACGAGTTTGTGGTCTATCTGGCCCCAAAACTGATCGGACAAGGGCGCGGCATGGCGCAGTTCGGGCCGCTGCCAAGTCTCACTTGGGCGACACCGCTTGAATTCAAGTCCACCGACATCATTGGCCCGGATCTGCGCATTGTGGCTCGCGTTTGTGGCAGTGATGCTTTTTAAGTGAGCCCGTTCAAGCTCAACCCGACAGCCTTGTTGCTGTCGCTGATGATGGTGTTGGTACCTGCGGTTGGGGTATCGCACGAAGAGTTGCTGCAGGACACGCTCAAGTCCATGGGCGTTGGTTTTTTCATGCTGGCAGCCACCTTGGCTTTTTTCTGGCCTGGTCGTGCTGTCGGAATCCGGCTTAAATTTCATTGGCTGCTGGCACTGCCGTTGGCACTCATGGGTTACGCCTTGGGCAGCATGGCGTGGTCACATAGCTACCTGGGAGGGGTGGAACTGGTACGTTGGTTTGTTTTTTCGCTGATTTTGTTGCTTGGCATGAATACCCTGACTCCGGCCCGCATCACGCCATTGCTCTGGGGAATTCACCTGGGAGCGGTGCTGTCATCGCTCTGGGTGGCCCTGCAATTTTGGTTTGACTGGTCTTTTTTTCCGCAAGGCCCGAACCCGGCATCGACCTTTGTCAATCGAAATTTCTTTGCCGAATATGCAGTCTGCACCCTGCCTTTTTCTGCCCTGCTGCTGACGCGCTTGCAGGACAAATCCAGCGTCTTTTTACTCACGTTTTCGCTCGGCTTCAACGTTGTCGCCCTGATGATGACGGGCACCCGCTCGGCACTGATTGGGCTGCTGGGTCTGGCACTGCTATTGCCTGTTTTGACCCTGCTTTACCGCCGGCAATGGCGCTCCACCGGTTGGCACACCAAAAATTGCGTCTCCCTGGCAGTGCTGCTGATGGCAACAATTTTGTGTCTGGGTAGTATCCCGAGCGCCAACTACAAGCTGATCAAGGAATTTGGCCCAGGTGATGCCATCGACCGGGCCTTCAAGCGCACGTTGTCGCTGGCTAAGCCAGACGAATACAGCAGTGGCTCGTTTTCTGTAAGGGCACAGATGTGGCGTGCCACCCTGCGCATGATCAGCGCCCATCCGGTCAGTGGTGTCGGCGCTGGGGCCTGGGAAGTCCATATTCCAAAGTACCAGGATCGTGACCACCCGCTCGAGGCCGATTACTACGCCCACAACGAGCCGCTGCAACTGCTGGCTGAGTACGGTCTCACCGGCTGGCTGGTTTTGCTGCTGCTGCTGGCGTATTGGTACCGGGCAGCACGGCAAACCTGGACTGAAAAAACGGCTATTGCCCAGCAGGAAGCACCCGTGCGGGCCTTTACCCTAACCAGCGTGCTGGTATTTTTACTGGTCAGCAATGCGGGTTTCCCTTGGCACATGGCCAGCACGGGTGCCCTGTTTGCATTGAGTCTGGCGCTACTGGCGGCATCTGATTCGCGCTTGCTGGCAGACAAAGTTGGCTCGGGCAGCAGCCTGCAACTTGCACCGTGGCAATGCGTGGGCGCTCTGAGTGTGAACGCCGTGCTCACCGGACTGGCCATTTACCTCACCCAGCAGGCCATCGCCTGTGAAAGCAAACTGGTAAGAGCGACCCAAATCGCACTCACAATCTCAGCTTCCGGAGCGCCCAACGATCCACGCTGGGTCAAGGCAAAATCCGAAATGCTGACGCTGCTCCAGCAAGGCATAGCGCTCAACCCTCATTACCGAAAGCTGACCCCGCTGGCGGCCGACGCAATGGCCACTTGGGGTGACTGGGAAAACGCCACCTGGGTGTGGGAATCGGTACTGGCATCGCGGCCATTTATTACCGGCATGCTGGCCAGTGCTGCGCGCGGTCAAATCCAGGCTGGTAAGCTGCAAATTGCGCAACAGGACCTTGAGCGGGCAGAAAATATCCAGACCAGTGCGGCGCTGAACTCGCTTCAGATCATGCTTTGGAGTCGAAACGGGCATGAAAAAGAGGCCATGCTGCAAGCTCAAACGCTGCTGCGAAGCGGCTACATTGACGGCGATCTGGTGCAAACAGCTTACACATTGGGACTGCAGCAACACCAACCGGCCTTGGCCGTCCTGGCGCTGGAACTGGGTATCAAAGCCTGGCCAAACCGGGCAGTCGATGGTTGGTTGAAACTGGGCGACATCTACCGATCTGCCGATGTCAACGACCCCAGCCAGGCGCGTAACGCCTACCGGCAGGCCATCAACGCCACCGAAGCGGCATACAAGAGCCGGGTTATTTCCAGAATTCCCGAGGACTATCGTGATCGGCTTGAGTGATGGGTGTGGATTCCCTGCGAAAATAGCGCCATGTTTACAGGAATTATCTCTGCCGTTGGGCACATCGTCGCCGTTCATCCACTTGGGGCTTCGGTTTCACACGGCAAACGCTTGCGCGTTACCTGCCCCCCCACCTACCTCGACGATGTCATCCTGGGTGACAGCATCGCTCTGAATGGTGCCTGCATGACTGTCACCACGCTCGAGCCGTTGCAACAGCAGTTCACGATCGATATATCTGCCGAATCGCTCGACAAGACTGCTGCGCTGGACCAACTGGGTGCCATCAATCTTGAAAAAGCCCTGCGTGCCCATGACCGACTGGGTGGTCATATTGTTTCAGGCCATGTCGATGGCATCGGCCGAGTAACCCATTTTGCTCAGGTTGGTGAAAGCTGGCAATTACAGGTGTTGGCACCCAAGGCGCTGGCAAAATTTCTGGCCTATAAAGGCTCTATCACCATCAATGGGGTCAGTCTGACTGTCAACAGCATCGCCGATAGCGAGATTGGCTGCGAAATGACCATCAACCTGATTCCACACACGATTCAAAATACCGCTCTGGGAACGCTGCAATGCGGCTCCCAAGTGAATCTTGAAATTGACTTGATTGCGCGCTATGTGGAGCGCATGCTTTCAACATCTAATACCGTCACTTGATTTTTCAATATCTATATAAATCAATAGCTTAGATCAGCACTAGACACTAATCGACATTATCACGCACAAGCTTTTTGACGGTATTATTGACGGTAT
>CAIYNH010000529.1 GCA_903927495.1 uncultured beta proteobacterium | reverse complement strand
TCCATCCAGGCACCTCCGCGCTTGCCGTCACGTGCTGCTGAGTCGAGGTAAAACTGGCCCAGCAGTTGGTCTGCACGTTCGATTCGGTAAAACTGCACGGATTCGTTCCAGACCGGTGCGTGGTCTGTGGCAATGCGGACTTCAAACAGGGTTTCAACAATCTTGAACAGACCCGCCAATACTTTTGGCAGCGGAAAATATTGCTTGACCTCTTGCTCGTTGAAAGCGTAACGAGCTTCTTTGAGTTGTTCACTGATGTACGGCCAGTCCCAGGCTTGGGGGTCGTCGAGCTTTAATTGTTCGAGTGCAAAACTGCGTAAATCGCTCAGATCCTGCTCGGCATAAGCGCGGGCCTTGCTGCTCAGGTCACGCAAAAAAGCAATAACCTGTGCTGGCGATTCCGCCATTTTTGGGACCACGGAAAGTGCCCCAAAACTGGGGTAACCGAGCAGTGTGGCTTCCTCGAGCCGCAGTGCCAATAACTCGCTCATGATGGCCGCATTGTCAAATTTCTGGCTGTTTGGTCCAGACTGATCAGATGCCCGTGTCGCATAGGCGCGGTATAGTTTTTCACGCAATGCGCTGTCGCTGGCAAATTGCATCACCGGCAGGTAGCAAGGCATTTTCAAGGTCAGTTTGTAGCCTTCTTTGCCTTCAGTCTGGGCGGCTGACAAGGCAGTGTGCTTGACATCCTCAGGCAAGCCTTCAAGTTCTGATGCCGTGGCGTAATAGGTAAACGCCTCAGTAGCATCGAGTGCGTTTTCGCTGAATTTCTGACTCAGATAAGCCTGCCGTTCGGCGATCTCGGCAAAACGATCCCGCTCAGCTCCCTGCAGGTCAGCGCCACCCAGCACAAAGTTGCGCAGGGCGTATTGATGCGCCTGCGCTTGCTCGGTGTTGAGGGTCTTGGGCTTGATCGCTTTGTACTTGGCGTACAGGTGCTCGTCTGCGCCCAGGCGTGTGTAAAACTCGGTGACTTTGGGCAGGGCGGCATTAAAGGCGGCACGTAACTCTGGTGTGTCAGCCACGCTATTGAGGTGGTTGACCATGCCCCAGGCGCGTGACAGGCGCTCGGTGGCAACATCCAGCACCCGTGCGATGTCGCCCCAGTTGCTTGGAAATTCGGCTGTTGTAACGGTTTCGAGTGCGACGTTGGCTTGGGTAAGCAGTTGCTCAATGGCCGGTGCCACATGTTCGGGCTGGATCTGATCAAACAGTGGCAGCTCGGTAAACGCCAGCAATGGGTTGTTCATGGGTGTTGACTGGCGACACGTTCAGCCGCTTCCAGGGTGTTGACCAGCAGCATGGTGATGGTCATAGGGCCGACCCCACCTGGGACGGGGGTGATGTAACTGGCAAGCTCTTTGACACCGGCAAAGTCCACATCGCCACACAATTTACCTTCGGGATTGCGATTCATGCCGACATCCAGCACCACCGCGCCGGGTTTGACCATGTCGGCTGTTACTACATTGCGCTTGCCTACGGCCGCCACAATCAGGTCGGCTTGCAGGGTCAGATCTTTGAGGTTTTGGGTGCCACTGTGGCAAATCGTGACGGTGGCATTTTTTTGCAGCAGCATGAGCGCCATGGGTTTGCCAACGATGTTGGAGCGCCCGATCACCACGGCATGTTTGCCCTTGAGCTCAAAGCCGATCGACTCCAGCATCTTCATGCAGCCATACGGTGTGCAGGGCCAAAAACCGGGCATACCCGTCATCAGCGCACCGGCACTGGCAATGTGAAAACCGTCCACGTCTTTGGCTGGTGCGATAGCCTCGATGACTTTGCTGGCATTGATGTGCGCCGGAACCGGCAATTGCACCAAAATGCCATGAATGCTGGGGTCGTTGTTGAGGGCATCGATGCGCGCCAGTAAGTCGGCCTCGGTCATCCTCGCATCGTGCTTTTCCAGTACTGAATGCAAACCGCAGTCCTGGCACGCCCTCACCTTGTTGCGCACATAGACCTGACTGGCCGGGTTTTCACCCACCAGTATCACCGCCAGTCCTGGTTTGATGCCGCGCGCCAAAAGTGCCTGGGTGCGGCTGGCGATATCGGCACGAAGCGCTTGAGAGAGCGCAACGCCATCAATGATTTGTCCGATTGGTGCCTGGTTTTTCATGGTATTTATCAATAAAAATGCCCGCTATACCTTATGGGGCGGGCATGGAGGACTATCAAAAAAATAGCGACTGAATCAGACCTTGACGGGGTTGGGCCCCAACGCCACTTTCAGTAGATCAGCTACCGTGTTGGCGTTAAGTTTTTCCATGATGTTGGCGCGGTGTGCCTCCACCGTTTTGATGCTGATGCCCAGGTCATCTGCAATTTGCTTGTTCAAGCGTCCTGCCACGATGCGCTCCAGTACCTGGGACTCGCGCATGGTCAGGCGTGCCATCAGGGCATCGCGGTTGGCGGCACTTTGAAAATCTGAAAAAGCAACTTTTGCCTGCTCCAGCATGCGCTCGACCAGTGGCACCAACTGGTCTTCGTTAAAGGGCTTCTGGATAAAGTCCATGGCTCCCTTTTTCATGGTGTCGACGGCCATGGGTACATCGCCATGACCGGTGATGAACGCCAAGGGCAGCGGCGAATTGTTTTCAACCAGTCGATCTTGCAACTCCAGGCCGGTCATCCCGTCCATGCGGATGTCCACAATCAGGCACGCCACTTCGCGCGCATCAAAGCGGCTCAGGAAAGATTCGGCGGAATCAAAGCAGCGCACCCGGTAATCTTGACCCTCCAGCATCCATTGAAGGGAGTCACGCACAGCCTCGTCATCGTCGACGACATAGACCGTACCTTTTTTTGGAATCAAACTCATGGCATGACCTGTGTTTGTGGTTGTTCAGAGCGCACAAATGGCGCTGCAAGCAGAGGATCTGCAACGGGGATCCAG
>CAIYNH010000528.1 GCA_903927495.1 uncultured beta proteobacterium | reverse complement strand
GGCTCAGGCCATAAATCTAGATTCCTCAGTTGACCGCTTGTTTTTAACTGTAAGTGCTCATGAAAATTGACTTTTTCGGCTTTTTTAAAGTTCACCCATTGGGTGATGGCGCTACGCACCCGATTGAGCCACTGGCAACGCGCTTGTGGTCGTTGCCTCTCCTAGCGGGCAGGAGTCCGCTGCGTCGTCGCGCCTACCCAGACACGCCACCAATGGCCCACTCGGGCGCGTCCAACTGAGGAATCTCAGACTTCCTGATCCGCAAGGAATTCCGAATGGCACTGATCGCGTCTTGTCGCTGTGGCTTCCAGCCGCAGACGCTGGGGAAAGCAGCAAGATGCCGCTTCCACAAGTGCCACGCCTGATTCCGATTTTTGTCGCATTTGCTTAGCGCGGATCAGGAAGTCTGAATCTAGGATAAACGCCGCACCCCTAACCGGGTCTAATTACACCCAAGCGTTGCTGTAGCAATGCGCTGCTCGTCGTGTACTGCAGAACCTCGGAATGTTGCGGGTTGAGAAAGGTCGCCGCTGCAAATGCGGCCAAGGTGGCCTCATGAAAACCGCAAACAATCAGTTTCTTTTTGCCGGGATAGGTGTTGATATCACCAACCGCAAAAATGCCAGCCTCGCTGGTACTAAAAGTGGCCGCATTGACGCGCAGTTGTTTGCGTTCCATCGCCAGCCCCCAGTTTGCAATCGGTCCCAACTTGGGGCTGATGCCGAGGTTGACCAACAAGGCATCCAGTGGCAAGAGCAGGGGTTGATCGTCTGGCGTGCATACAACAGCAGATGCAAGCAAGCCATGGTTTGTGGTGATGCCGGTGATTTGGCCAGCTACAAATCGAATTTTGCCGGCATCTCGCAGCGCTTTGAAGGTGCCCAGGATGTCATCATGTGCCTGCAACGCATCGCGCCGGTGCAACAGGGTGACACTGCGGGCCTGCTGGGTTCCTGTCTGCGCAAAGGTAATGGCGTGAGTTAGCGCAGAATCGTCAGCGCCAACAATCAGCAGGTGTTTGTCGGCAAACTGCCCGGGTGAATGGACGCGATAAAACAGTTGCGAACCCAGAAAGGACGATAGTCCATCGACTTTGAGTTCTTTGGGTAAAAAGGCTCCCACGCCGGCCGCGATGAACAAGGTGCGTGTCAGGAACTGATGGTTCGGGGTGGCAACGTGCCAACGACCATCCGCACAGCGCTGCACTTGGCTGACTTGCTGATTGAAATGAAATTTGGGACAAAACGGTGCAATCTGCTGCAGCAGTCTTTGGGTCAGCTCCCGTCCGGTGCAACTTGGCAAGCCAGGAATATCGTAAATCGGTTTGTCCGGATACAACTCTATGCATTGACCACCGGGTTGATCCAGCACCTCCACCACATGGGCCTGGATGCCTTGCAAGCCGAGTTGGAACACCTGAAAAAGACCCGTCGGGCCAGCACCAATGATCAGGGCATCGGTGGCAACCACCCCGGAATCACATTTAGACGAGGTGATTGTCTGGGTGTCCAAGTTAGCGGATCAATTGCGACAATTTACCGGTCTTGTCTTTCCACTCCTCGGCTTCGGGCAGTGCTGCCTTGCGTTTTGTAATGCTCTTCCAAGATGGGAGTTTGGCCAACTCAGCGTTCAGTGCGGTCATGTGGCGCTGAT
>CAIYNH010000527.1 GCA_903927495.1 uncultured beta proteobacterium | reverse complement strand
GACATCAAAATGCCCGGCATGGACGGTGTCGAATTAACCGAGCAGGTCAAAGCCAGTCGACCCTGGACACCCGTGGTCATCATTACTGGCTACGGCACGACGGCCAACGAACAAAGAGCCAAAGCCGCTGGGGTTGCCGACTTCATGCGCAAGCCCCTGTCGCCGGAAATGATTGAAGAAAGTGCTGCGCACGCGATTTCACAACCGCCCCCCAGCATCACCATGCTGGAAAAAGCGCCAGAACTCGCAGCAGCGCAAGTCGAGAAGCTAGACAACACCAGCGCCCAAAAGTACCTCGCTTTGCCGGCTGCAAGGACTACTTTAAGCCGCGCAAAGGACATTGCTCTTTTTCTGGCAGCACCATTCATTGGTTTGATTTACGCCTTGATGTTGCCAGTCGTTGGGCTGGGCATGTTGGCCTTGGTCGGTGGACGGGCACTGTTGGCACTGCCAGCAACAAAACCCGTGTTGATCCGGATCAAGAATATAGGTCTTTTCTTGGCAGCCCCTGTCATTGGTTTGGCTTATGCTGTGATGCTGCCCGTAGTGGGAATTGCGATGCTGGCCTGGCTCGGCGCACGGGCTATGATTGCCAAGTTCAATCTGACCTGATAGCCCTGTCGGCAACTGCACTCCTAGATCCGTGCCGTTGCCTGAAGTTTTAAGTCAACGCCACCAAGGAACCAATCCGTTCTTTGGTGGTTTGTGCTGATAAGGATCTCAAAGGGGATACTCTGATGAAATGCTTCTTGACCGTGAATGAACTGAACGAGCCGTGTTCTGCGAAAAGTTTTCTAATGGCTGTAATGCTAGCGATTGGATTTTTCATCGCGGTGCCGGATGCTCGCAGTGAAAGTGTCGATTTATCGAAAACCACCCAGGCCTGTCTGACATGCCACGATAAAGAGGGTGAACAAAAGAAACTTGAAAACGGTGATCTGCTGCCGCTGCATATCTCCACCAAGGCCTACACGGAGTCAATGCACAAAGAAACTGATTGTGAAGATTGCCACTCCAACATCGAGTCAAAAACTCACGGCAAGGAAAAAATCAGCATTAAAAGTCGGCGTGACTACACTCTTGGGATGGGAGAGTCGTGCCGGGAGTGCCATAAAAAGAACTTTAAGGCTTACGCAGATGGATTGCATGCGGCACTCGTCAAAGAAGGCAGCAAGGCCGATAGAAAAGATGCACCACTGTGCTCGAATTGCCACAACCCACACACAGTGAAGTCGGTAAAGATTATTGAGCCTATCACGGCGACCCCCTGCGCTACCTGCCACGAAGCCATCTTCAACGCTTACGCCAAAGATGTGCACGGCCTAGAGCGCATCGCCAAAGGTAAAACAGCGCCCATCTGCTCGGATTGTCATCAGGCGCACGACAACAAGGCGGCATCCATGGGAAACGCCATCAAGGATGCCTGCCTGACTTGCCACAAAGATGCAGTCAAGCAACACAATGACTGGCTGCCCAATACTGACCGTCACTTTGAAGCGATTTCATGTCCGGTCTGTCATGCACCTACCGCGCAACGCCGGGTCAACCTCAGGCTCTACGATAACCTGGCAAAACACCAAGTCTCTGAAAAGTTGGGGGTACCACAGTTTGAATTGAAAGCCGATGCCGCAGATGCCGACAAACTTGGGCTGGACGGGCGGGCACTGCAAAGTCTTCTAAGGGAATTCAACCAGCCCGGCACCGAGAACAGAACTATTCTGCGCGGGCGACTTGAAGTTCGCTCAGGGGTCGATGCACACCAAATCAGCGAGAAATCAAAGGCCATCAAAGACTGTGACACCTGTCACAAGACCGGGGCCGAAGCATTTCAAAGCGTTTCACTAACCATCGCCGGACCTGACGGTCGCCCGATTCGCCACGGCGTTCAGAAAGACGTGCTGTCGTCCTTGCTGGCCACTGAATCAATACGCGGTTTCTATGCCATAGGCAGCACGCGCATCAAACTACTTGATGTCCTGCTGGTGCTGGTGGTGCTTGGGGCACTCGCTGTTCCACTGGGACACATGACAGTCAAGCGGCTGTTCAAAGGCGTGCGGGACAAGCGCGAAGCCGAGGAAAGGGCAGCCCAGGTCAAGGCGAGCACGCAGGAATTAACCGGCAATCGTCGCCGCGATGACGATACCCCACAGTAGCAGGAGACCCAACATGCATAAGCTTTATATCAATCCGCTCCCGGTCAGAATCTGGCACTGGACCAATGCCTTCGGTTTTGTGCTGCTGATTGCCTCAGGGCTGCAGATCAGGTACCTGGATCTTTTCCAGTGGGTCTCATTCAGAACAGCAGTGGTTGCGCACAACTGGATTGGCTTTGTTCTGATCGCAAATTTTTTCCTCTGGCTGGGGTTCTACCTGTTCACTGACAAGATCAAGGTTTATCACCCCGAGATCAGCCCGATGAAATATTTCCGCGCCAGTTTTCGGCAAATGCAGTTTTATGGCTACGGTATTTTCAAAGGTGACCCCAACCCACATCACCCGAGTGCTTACCGCAAGTTCAACGCCTTGCAAAGCATGATGTACCAAATCATCATGATGTTACTGGTACCACTGCAGTTTTTCACCGGCATATTGTTATGGGATGTGGCCCGTTTTTCGTCACTGGTGGATACGTTTGGCGGTGTCCGGGTGGTAGACACTGTGCATGTGCTGCTGTTTATCCTGTTCAGCGGATTCATCATCGTCCACGTTTACCTAGCCAGCCTGGGCCACACACCCACAGCACATTTCAAGGCCATGATCACCGGCTACGAAGAAGTCGAAGACGAACCCCCACACGAAGCCGCTTCGAAATAACCCTGACAGGTCAATCCGGGTTGGCATCGCCCGGGTCATACTCTGTATCGCGAACCCGGATACTGTATTTTTTCATCAATGCCTGAAAATTAGCCCGCTGCATCCCGGTTTCTTCAGCGCTCTTGGTAACGTTGGAGGCATTTCTTTTGAGCGTTTCTTGAATAAACAGCTTTTCAATTTCTTCAACTGATTTTTCACGGGCAATTTTCTTCACCCTTTTAAGATCATCACTGGTACGTGGTACCTCAAAATTCGGCTTGGGCTCGTTCTCGATAATGCTGGCCAGGTGGGCTTGGCGAATGATATGGTCAGACGACAGTATCACCGCCCTTTGCATCGTATTTTCCAGTTCTCGGACATTGCCTGGCCAGCCATAATTCATCAATAAACTCATGGCCCCTTCTGAAATTTCAGCAACGGGCTTTTCCAGCTCATTACAAAAAATCCTGACAAAGTGAAAAGCCAGTGCCGCAATATCGTCACGGCGCTCGCGCAGGGCTGGCGAATGAATTGGGAATACGTTGATGCGGTAGTAGAGATCTTCACGAAAAGTACCGGCAACGACCATGGCCTTGAGATCCTTGTTGGTGGCCGTAATCAATCTAACATTGGTTTTTTGCGTGACCGTGTTGCCGACCGCCCTGAATTCCCGCTCCTGGATCACCCG
>CAIYNH010000526.1 GCA_903927495.1 uncultured beta proteobacterium | reverse complement strand
TGCCATAACTGGCAACGTGGCCGGGCGCTCCGCCGGCGAAGTTTCCGCTGACATCAAGCTCGCGATGGACAGTATTGCCATGCCGCCCGGCTATGGCTACAAGTTCAGCGGCTCAACCAAAGACATGGCTGAAGCCTTCAGTTATGCGATCTCGGCACTGATACTTGCCGTGGTGTTCATCTACATGATTCTTGCCAGCCAGTTCAAGAGTTTTTTTCAGCCGCTGGCATTGATGACTTCCCTTCCGTTGACGCTGATTGGCGTGGTGCTGGCACTGATGATGTTCAACTCCACGCTCTCCATGTTCTCGGTCATCGGGGTCGTGATGCTGATGGGTCTGGTTACCAAAAATGCAATTCTGCTGGTCGACTTTGCCATTCGCGCCAGGGAACCTTCCATCGATGCCAACGGTACCCCGATCGCGGGCATGAACCGCCACGATGCCCTGCTCATGGCCGCACGGGTGCGCCTGCGGCCCATATTGATGACCACGCTGGCCATGATTTTTGGCATGTTGCCGCTGGCATTCGCTTTGTCTGAAGGCTCCGAAATGCGCGCCCCCATGGGTCAGGCGGTGATTGGCGGTGTCATCACCTCATCGCTACTGACACTGGTGGTTGTGCCAGTGGTGTATTGCTATATGGATGATTTTGCGCAATGGTTACGCAAGTTCTTCATCACCGTGCCGCAGCAACCCCCTGAGATGCAGGACATTGAGCACCCCGCCAGCTAAAATCAAATAATTCCGTTAACATACCCCCAGGAGTACCCAGATGAAACTGCAAAACGTCGAACAAGCCCGCTTCAACATGATTGAACAACAAATCCGTCCATGGAATCTGGCGGACGAAGCTGTATTGAACCTGATGTCAAGCGTCAAGCGCGAAGACTTTGTGCCATCCACCTACAAGGCCATGGCTTTTGCCGACATTGAAATTCCACTGACCCATGGTCAGAACATGCTGGTGCCTCGTGTGCAGGCGCGCCTGCTGCAGGACGCAGCGGTGCTAGCGACTGACAAAGTGCTTGAAATCGGTACCGGCTCGGGCTTTATGACGGCCATGCTGGCGCGTCAGGCGCAACGTGTCATCTCGCTTGAAATCAACCCTGAAATCGCAGCCCTGGCCCGCGCCAATCTGCAACAAGCCGGCGTTCACAACTTTGAAGTCCGGCAAGCAGATGGTGCCAAGGGTGCAGCAGCTGAAGCCCCCTTTGATGTCATTTTGCTGGGTGGCTCCGTCACTGAGGTGCCGCAAGTGCTGCTGGATCAACTCAAAATCGGCGGACGACTGGTGGCCATCGTCGGTACTGAGCCCATCATGTTTGCAACCGTTATTACCCGTACCGACGAAGCGCAGTTCAAGTCCGAAACAAAATGGGAAACCGTCGCTCCAGCGCTGCTGAATTTCCCCCAAGCCACTTCATTTACTTTTTAAATCCATGGTCACTCAAGTTCGCCCTGATCAGTTGCAAGCCTGGCTTGATTCCGTGAAAGGCCATGGCAAGCCTGTGGTTCTTGATGTTCGCGAACCCTCCGAATGGCGCACCTCAAGCATCAAGGCAGAAGGTTTTGAGTTGATCACCATTCCGATGGGGGTCATTGCGCCGCGCTTGTCGGAATTCGACCCCAGCCAACCTGTGGCTTGCCTGTGCCATCACGGTGGGCGCAGCATGCAGGTGGCCTCTTTCTTAAAATCACGCGGCTTTCGCCATGTGGCCAATATTGCTGGCGGCATCAATGCCTGGTCGATTGACCTTGATCCCACCGTACCGCGCTACTGATATTTTTTCGGCATCCCTTTTTGCCCATAACCTCAGGCTCATTCATGAAAACGATTCGTCTTATTCCTTTATCTTTGGCAATCGGGGCAATCTTTACTTTGCCGGTACGGGCGCAAAGTTTGGTGGACCTGTATGAATCGGCGCGCGGTTTTGATGCCGGTTACCAGTCAGCCAAAGCCTTGTATGAAGCCAATCTCGCAAAAGCCGAGCAAGCTCAGGCGGCAGTATTGCCCAGCGTTGGTTTGGCGATGGGTGCAAACCGGACCAATATTTCCAGCGATACGGCGGCCTTTAACCGTGGCTCCTACGGCAGCCAAAGCGCCACCGTGAGTGCGTCACAACCTCTGTATCGGCCATTCAATTCAGCCAGTGCCGAGCAAGGTAAAAAATCAATCGAAGTGTCACAGGCTCAGTTATTGAGCGCTGATCAGGACCTGATTGTGCGAGTTAGCCAGGCTTACTTTGAGGTACTGGCTTCGGCTGACAGCCTGAACTTTGTCAAAGCTCAAAAAGCTGCGGTTGCCGAACAGCTGGCATCCGCCAAACGCAACTTTGAGGTCGGCACGGCCACCATTACCGACACGCGCGAAGCCCAGGCTCGGTTCGACCTGGTGCTGGCGCAAGAAATTGCCGCCGAAAATGACCTGCGTGTCAAAAAAATAGCACTTGACCAACTGACCGGTAAGGTTGGTGCCGAACCCAAACCAATCCTGCTACCGGTAGCAATTCCCGCCATAGCACCCGACGATGTGAATCGCTGGGTCAGCCAATCTGAAGAGGTGCACCCCAGCATCAAGCAGGCCCAATTGGGGCTTGAAGTAGCCCAACTCGAGACCCAAAAAGCTCAAGCTGGACATAAGCCAACACTGGACTTGATCGGCAGCTACAACGTGACCAACAACAACGGTGCAGCCACCGTTGCAAGTGACTACCGGGCCAACGTGGCAGCCATCAATTTATCCTTCAACCTGCCTTTGTTTGCGGGCTTCGCAACGCAAAACCGAATCAAGGAAACACTGGCCCTGGAAGACAAGTCACGCGCTGACCTGGAAGCTGCAAGACGCGGCGTTGCCCAAGCCACCCGCACGGCATTTTTTGGTGTGCAGTCGGGCCTGGGGCAAGTCAAGGCCCTTGAGGCCGCTGAGGCATCCAGCCAAAGCGCACTGGATGCGACCAAGCTGGGGTATCAGGTGGGTGTGCGGATTAACATCGACGTGCTCAATTCACAAAGCCTGTTGTTTGACACCAAGGCCAAACTGGCCAAAGCCCGCTACGACGTGGTGCTGGGTAGTCTGAAACTGCGTCAAGCAAATGGCACTCTCAAGTCAGATGACCTGAGCGCCATCAATGCTTTGTTGGCCAAGTAACTCCAGCACCGCGCTCACCGTCTTTGCGACTGCCCCCCGGTTGGTTTGAGCAAACTGCATCGCGCGCTGTGCCATGTCAGCCTGGGCAGTAGCATTCAGCGCCAATGAGACAGCCATATTGACCCCTTGGAACATATCAGCCACACGCAGGGCTGCGCCTGCCTTTTGCGCTTGTTCGGCGGCCTCGGCAAAATTGAAAGTGTGCTGTCCCATCACAACCGGGCAGCCACAAGCAGCAGCCTCGATCAGATTCTGTCCTCCCAAAGGCTCGTAACTCCCCCCTAGCAGGGCAACTTCAGCCAAACCGTAGTACAGCGCCATTTCACCCAGCGAGTCGCCCAGCCAAAGTGTGGTGCAGTTCCGTTGATCGCCATTTGATGCGTCGACAATGGGTGCCTGATCACCCCAGACGCTTCTTCGCGCAACTGAAAAACCGTTGGCCTGAATTAACCCAGCAACCTCATCAAAGCGCTGCGGATGACGTGGAACAATCAGCCATTGAACTTTATTTACTATCGAATCAATAGCTACCAATGCTTTATCAGTAAGCGCTAGAGCTAATAATTTCTTTAGAGTATTGAGCAGCACCTGTTCTTCTCCTTCGCGCGAACTGGCCAGCATCACCACCGGTTTTGCAGATGAATGGTGCCAGGAGCGACCTTTTTCAAGTTGACTCATATTCGGTGTTGCATCAAATTTCACATTGCCAAAGACACCCTGAACCTTGGCCCCCAATTGCGTCAAGCGTTCAGAGTCAGCCTCGGTTTGTGCCCACACTGCGGTGATGGCAGCCCAAGCCGGGCGCGACAGCCAAATCAAGCGCTGCGCCTGACGCATCGACTTTTCGCTCATACGGGCGTTGGCCAGCACCAGTGGAATCCGGCGTAATTGGCAAATGCTCACCATATTAGGCCAAATCTCGGTCTCCATCAGGATACCGATGCCGGGCTTGAAGTGATCAAAAAACCTCAGCACGGCAGACGCTGTATCCCAGGGTTGCCAAACTTGTAGATCGCCCGGCAATAGCAGTTTGGCACCTTCAGCCCGGCCCGTGGCAGTGCCGTGCGTCAACAGCAATCGCATCTGTGGAATGCTCTGGCGCAGCGCCACAACCAGGGCCCCTGCAGCCCGTGTTTCACCCAGCGAGACCGCATGAATCCAGACCGTGACACCTGTCCAAACGGGTACGGAATCTTCGTAACGACCAAAACGCTCATCAATATGCAGCAGATATCCAGGCTCCTGTTTTCCCCGGTGTCTGAGCTTGCGGCGCAGCAGGGGTTGCGCCAACAGCATGAGCCAGGAGTACAGCCAACGCGTCACGATCACGCCACCCCGCTGGGCGGGGTACTTAATACCTTCAGCCAAGCCTGCCAAACTGCGTCCACTGACGGCGCAGCCTGTGCAAACACACTGCACTGGCGTGACCGCCCAGGAGCGAGCGGCCCGGTACGCCAAGCGGTATCGAAGTTGTAAATTTGCACATGCGGCAAATCCAGTGCCACCGCGATATGACTGATACCGCTGTCCACCCCAATTACGCCAGTGCATGCGGCAAGCGCATCGGCCAGGGTATCGAGTGTCAAACGTGGCCAAACCTGAGCGAAAGGCAAATTCTGCGCGATTTGATTCGCCATCTGCTCTTCGACATCACTGCCATGTGGCAAGACCACGGCATAACCAGCGGCGTTGAGGCGTTGCGCCAAAACCTGCCAGTGCGCCACAGGCCACTGCTTATCGGCCCTTGAGGTGCCATGCACGAATGCCACCAAGCCCTTCAGGTTATTTTCATTTGCTATATGAATAGTAGCTGGTGGTGCTTTCACAGCAATGGCTACAAGCCCAAATGATATATTTAAGGGAACGGCGTAATGGAGCGCCTGCGCACACAAGTCGCGCGAACGCATTAGCGCATGAATATGTGTCGGCAAAGTGATGGCCTGGTGTGCGACCCAACGTGCCGGGGCCTCAAAACTTGAGCCTTCAGTTTGATTGGCTAACCCATAACGCTGGCCCGTGGTGCTTAATTGCGCCAGCCAGGAAATCAACGCTGACTTACTCAAACCCTGCAGGTCGATCACTGCGTCATAGCGCTCTTGTTGTAATTCGGCTTTGAAAATTCGCCAGGATTGGCGTGTTTCCTGGCTCAGCGGGGCTTTGCGCCATCTGCGTAGTTCGCAGGGAATGACGCGGTTAATGCCTTTGCAGCGCCGTACCAGCGGCGCAAATGCGCGCTCCACCACCCAGTCAATTTGGGCTTTGGGCAAAGCACGGACCATGTCTTGCACCGCCGGCATGGCGTGTACCACGTCGCCAAGCGATGAGAGCTTGACGATCAGTATCTTCAATGCGCGGCCTCGTCAAACACGGCATCTGGTTTAACCGTACGCAGCAGTGCCAGCATGGCTGACTGGATGCGTTCCAAGGCCTCGGGCGTGTGTCCTTCAAAGCGCAGCACCAG
>CAIYNH010000525.1 GCA_903927495.1 uncultured beta proteobacterium | reverse complement strand
CAATCGTGCCCAGCAGGTTGTCCGGGGGCATGTTCTGGCATTCGCCATGCTTCAGAATGTCAAAGTAATAACCCAGTTGCAGTTGATCTTTGCCACCGACCGCATATGGTGGCACGTAAAGCAGATCGTTGCGCCGGGAAACATTGTCACTGCCTGAAAGATTCAGTCGGTTCACATCTTCCGGGTTCTTGAGCGGTTGATTCAGCGGGAAAGCGTGAAGAAAATTGTTGTTCAGACCGACATTCAGGCTGGAGCTCTTGTGCTCTGGAAAGTGGGTGAAGCGGTATTTCAAATTCAGCGGGACACCTAATGTGCGCCAGGCAAAAACATCTGGTGAGACTCTGAAATTCAGGCGAATCACTTCTGGATACCAGCCCTGAGCCCGCAGTTCCTCGGGGCGGGCCAACTCGCCAAAACGAACCGGTCGGTTGCTGGGCACCCAGGCTGGCGCATCGTAGGGGTTGCGGGGTGTCACTTCCGTTTCTTTGGTGATTGTGACGGATTGACCAACCAGTGTCGAACTGACCAAAGCAATGGCGCGCGCCGATCGCATCATCTCGGCATCATTGTTCCCAGTCACGACCAGCAATTTAGCCTGCGGGTTGGTCGGATGCGGGGCAATGCGCAGGGTCGAGCCACCGATAGTTTCAATTCCAGCTAATTTCTCTCCACCTTGAACGAAAACAACCGCGTTGCTGTCGGGCAAGTTGTTCAGCGACGCTGGAAATTGCGCGCCCCGAATGCCGGCCTGTATGCCAAACCAGGAGGCCACAATGCCGGCGGCCTTGATCGTTCCTGGCGACGGGTTGCCGGCGAAAACAAAAGGCAGTTTCAGCATGGCATCGTCGCGTTTGTCAAAAAACGGTGCCGGTAGATATTTCAGGTCGTTGATAAAGGCTTTTGGTGCTAGCGTAAGTTCCAAGCGGCCCAAATCGCTCAAGGTCAACCAAAGTGACGAATGGAAAGGATCCTCGCACTGGCGCGTGTAGTGGCCAATCAGGTTAAAACGCAAAAAGTTGAGGTCTGAAAAAAGACGCGGATCAAGATCAACTTCACGGCTGTTAGCCAAATTTTTGCCTTGCGGTAAACCTTCCACAGTGGCGATGCGCTCATTGAGCAAAATCCGCAAATGGCTGAGTTCTGGAATCAAAGACGGCGAATAGTCATACTGTAGTTTGAGCTTGGCTGCCACCACGACCTCATCCGACCGAATTGAAAAATTCAGCGTCCGCGAACCATCAGCACCTTTCAGATTAACCGAAGACCAAGCGCCCAATTGCTTGAAGGTGAGAGAAACCTGTCGTGGCTTGGCCGCGGCGGCGGGAGTCAATACGGGTGATTGCGCTGATGCCGGGGTGGATTCAATAACTTCCTCAATCACCGCCTTGCGCTTTGAAGACTTCGACTTGGACTGGGCTGGAAAGCTGATGAAGGTGCAAACCAGCGCGATGGCAAGCGATGACACCGCAAGTGTCAGGATCGACGGTCGGCGCGGGTTAATTTTCGTCATGTTTCTTCTTCCATTTAAACAAGCCGGAGACCGCCGCGGATTGGCGCGACCGGGTATCAAGGTTCGTCAATAAATTTGTCAAAGTTAACAGCATCCAGGACACTCCCTTTACGCTCCAGTCCGGTGCCAGTTGCGCTGCATCATGATCCGGTAGCCATTTGGGCCAGTCCTCACCGCGCGCTGCTGCAGCGCTGCCAAACGACCTGTACGCCTGCAGAAACTCATGGTCGATGTCAAGACGCAGTGATGCATCTTCCGCTGAGGCCACACTTGCCGAAAAAGCAAATTCATCAAAATGATGAAAAATAGACACTTTGACAAGGGTGCCCGGGATCAGGTGCATAGCCTTTGGCATCATCAGCACCAGACCGGGATCTGGAAAATTGGTGGTGGTGCAGCCAATGGTTCGATTGTTTGGCATTTTGATCATTGCAGACATTTGCTGTTGGCTTTGTTTTTGCAGCAGTATTTCTAGTTCTTCTTGCGCCACTGCGAGTTTTGCCGCCAACAGCATCAGGAATAATCCGGACCATGCGCCGTACAGCGCGAGAGAAGCCTTGTCGCTGCCTGGTTGCTGCCATTTGGCAATCCCGCTGACGATCGAAAGCCAAAGTGCCAGCGCCAAGAGCGAATCAACGGTGCCTAATGGCCACCTTAGCTTGTTAGCAACATTGTTGGCGTTAGCGCGCAATCCGGCCAGGATCTGCTGAACCTGGGTAAAGGTAACGGTCAATGTGGTGAGTAGCAACAGGTGCATTGATAAAAAAACCTCACGGGCTTCAACCCACAGCGGCAGTCGATTTGTATTTTGCAGGCGATTATGAAGCAACAAGGCTTGAATGAAGTGAGGCAAGGCGTATGACATCAAGGTTGCAGCAGGGGCTTTGACCGGAGCAACACCTGCCAGCAAATACGCCAGAGGTGTTGTCATGAATATAAAAATCAGCAGCGGTTGGCAACGCTCCAGTACCATTTTGATGCGATCCAGGCGCAATTTCCAGCGCACCACCCCGATCCGGAAGGGTTCGTTGATGCGGCAAAAAACGGGCTCCGAATGCCACCCTGCCTGCCCCGGCTGGGTGCCGGGCAGGTTAGCGATGTAGGCATGTTTCAGGCCGGCGGCAAACATCGCCAGCGCGATATGACTTTGGTTTGAAATGGGTTCGCTAGGCAGACCACCCATGGCGATCAACATGGTTCTGCGAATCAGCATGAATTCACCTCCCAGGCCAGTCGTTTCAAGTTGCTCACTCAGGTACTGAACCGGTGTGGGCAGAAGAAAATGCTGCGGTGTGCTCAGCAAACCCAAGGTGAGGTCGGTTTCAAGCCAGCCCACACTCGACACCAGTGAATGTTTGGCCAGTTGTTGACTCGCGTTCAGGATCAGGGCAAAGTCTTCTTTGAATTCCGATAGTGCCTGGTTGAGCAGTCCATGTATCCCGCGAAGTTCCTCCGGATAGGCCAGATAAACGGCACCGTGGGAGTTTAAAAACTGGTGAATGTCATCACGTCTGATGGCATCGACGAAGTACAAAACGATTTTGGATTTGGGCCAGATCAGCGCGTTAGCTTGGTTCAGGGCCAGCTCTATGTTGGCAAGGCTATGCTCGGTGCAAAGCACAAAAACACCAACTTTGGGCCACTCGGCCGAGTCTTTCGGCAGCGCTGCTTGCGGCTCTATCAAGGGCCAAAGCTTTTGCACCATGCCCAAGGCAAACATGAAGGCGTAGCAAAGCTCGGCCACCAATAACCCCAAAAGCATAAAAAACTCAGTGTTTAGAAGGGTCCCCAGAGTTTGATCAAATCGCCAAAATAAATAACGTGATGTACTGATGATGGCGAATCCCAACAAAATCAAGCTAATCAAGTGCCCCTGGTAACGTCGGATCAACTGCGATATCAGCAGGATAAAGAGCGACAAAACCAATTGATTGACGGGGCTAAATCTGAGCGATGTCAGCAGCAAAACCAGACCCACAAACCAGGCTAGTGCAATCAAGCGCAGGCCCGGCACGCGCCAGACAACTGATTCGCAGAAGGCATTGCCCCACTCGTTGAGTTTCCCCGACGGAAAAGGCTCCGCTAAAGTGGCGGTATCCGGTTTGCCCCAGCGTTCGCGCCAAAGTGACAACAGTATTTTGGGTGTCATCGGTTGAGTGCATCAATAACCCAGGTCGCCAGGCGAGCCAGATCCAGGCTGGCTTGTCCATGTGGCTCATATTCCAGCACGGGTTGCCCAAAGGCCAGGGCTTCACCCACCGCTTCGTCGCCGTGGATGTCGATCGGGCACATGCGCGGTTTGAGCTGCTGATGCAAGAAGGCTGATGTGTCGCGGTTCAGGGGCTCACTTCGATCGACTTGGTTGAGCAGGTAATACATCCCAAGTCGGGGCCGCACAGAGGCGGCTTCATCCAGCCAGGTCTGCATGGCCGGAATGGTGGCATATGAGCCTGCATCAGCCAGCAAGACCACCAAAATTAAATCAACGCAAGCAAATACCTGTTTGATGTAGACCGAAGGTCCGGGTGGCGTGTCAATCAAAACGACTGCGTCCTGATTGAGGCCGGATCGCTGAAGTTGCTCGCCAATCCAGTCGGGTTGTTGTGCCAGCAGGGCTTCGAATCCTTCCCGATCAATTTCACTGACATCGCCGTAGGGTAAGCAAGCCACGTTGAATTCGGTGTACTGCGTGACCGACTGCCAATCACCGTCCAGTAACGATTGTTCGCACACCCCAAGTGTTTGTGGGTCTGACAAGCCGAAGTGCCAGTGCAGAGCGTTTTGTGGATCAAGATCAACCACGCTGACGCGCCCAGGCCCCAGCTTGGCGGCCATTGCACTGGCCAAGTTGGCGGTGGTGGAGGTTTTTCCTACACCGCCTTTCATCGAAACGATGCCAATAATGCTCATCGTTTACCTAGTCTGCCGAGGAAAGAAGGTTTTTTGACTACGGGTGGTACGACGCTGCTTGGCTCCGGCTTTTCAAGGCGGCTAAATAGACTCTTGAGGGACTCGTTTGCATGCTTGGGTGCTGGTTTGGGTTCTTCGATCGCCGGCGCTGCAGGCTTGAATGGCAAAGTCTTTCGCCCAGTTTCAGTCCAGGCAGGTGCAGAGGTATTGGGCATCGGAGCTTGCGCCTCGATCTCCGGGGCCGTGAAGCGGTGCGGAGGAATAGCTGGCTGTTGTCGAGGTTGTGCTATCAAATTGACAGTGCTAATTGGCTCAGGAGCATGCGTTACAGGAGTTTTTTGCCATGGAGAGTCGGGCAGGGTCAAGGCCGCTTTGACTGCAGGAGGTACTTTGATGGATTGAAATCCGACTGCGTTTACAGGTGCCGCAGCAGGTGCAGGTACATGTGCAGGTTCCGCTAAATGTGCCGTTGCTGGTGCAACTGCAGCTGCAGCCTTGACAGCAGGGGCAACTGCCTTGGGGTTGGTCGCCCTGGGTGTGGTTTCTTTGTTGATTCCGGCTCTTTTGGTCGCAGTGCGCCCGGTGGTTGATTTTGTGCCTCCCATCTTGCCCAGACCTTGTGCCAGCTTGTCACTTAATCCCGGCATTGAAAGAGCCGGCTTGATTTCCTTTCTGACAAGGTTCTCTGGGCTGCGCCAATTTTGTCGATCTTCCTCGGTTAGGGTCGGTGGCGCGGGTGGCTTGATGGGCGCGACAGCCCTGAACAGCGGCCACTTCTGTTCCGCGTCCTGAAAAGCGGCAGCACTTGACGCTTCAAGCTGAGACTTGTCAGGTTGAAGTGATTTGAAGATCGGCGACAGCTTGTCTCCTTGGGTTGCCATACCTGCGCTCCTGCAATGTTTGATGGTTGAGGGTCAAGTTTTTTGGTGACTAAAGCGCAGCTGCACCGTCATGTCGCTGCAAGCCTCGTCAAGCGCTACAACTTTCATGGTGTCACCGGCTCCCAAAACACTGAACACGGTTTGGTAAAAACCTTCCAGCAGGCCAACGCTCCAGACCAGCGCTTCGTCGCCAAAGGCCTCGGCCAACGGCACCGCTTGATGCTCGATTTCGATGGCTCCCTTGGCCTCGGTGAAATGCACCCAACCCCAATTCAACTGGGCCCAGAATTCATTGAGGTACTCTTCAAGTTCAATCAGTGTTTGCACTTCCTGAAAGCGTTCTTCAACGTCTTTGGCAAAACGCTCACCTACTTTGCAGAAAAGCTGGCGCAACCCTTGTGTGTCGGCGCTGGCGGACAATTCCAACGCCAGGGCACGCAAAACGGGCAACCACTGAAGTGACACTTGTTGACTGCGAAAATAGTTATTGAAGTTATCGCTCGGCATAGACTTTCCTTATGACACTGAATCAAAAAAACATGACAAATTTGATAGCAAACTATAGTTGATTTTATTGGTTTTGCTGCACATAAATGTGCTCAAATTTTGGGAAGAACACGATATTTCCCGTTACCGGGTCACAACCAAGATATCGGGTTGGTGGATAACCCGCTTATTATCGTCAAATGCCTTCCGATTATTTATTCACCTCAACTGCCAGGCCCGCTTGGTGGACCACTTTTCGGGTCTACCTGGAGCCTGCAGCTTTGCGCATGCTGGTGCTAGGGTTTTCGGCTGGCTTGCCTCTGCTGTTGGTGCTTGGAACCCTGAGTTTTTGGCTGCGTGAGGCTGGCATTGATCGAACCACCATCGGCTACCTTAGTTGGGTCGGTTTGGCTTATGCATTTAAATGGGTCTGGGCACCCCTAGTGGACCGGCTGCCCATACCCCTTCTGACCCGCATTTTGGGGCGCCGGCGCAGTTGGTTATTGCTGTCGCAATTGGCAATTGTGCTGGGATTGGTGGCGATGTCTTTCAATGACCCGCAAGTGGCGCTGACACCGGTGGTCTGGGGTGCCTTGGCGGTGGCGTTTGGCTCGGCGACGCAAGACATTGCACTGGACGCTTTTCGCATTGAGTCTGCTGCAGCTGATCGGCAGGCCGCGTTGGCGGCTTCTTACCAAACGGGCTACCGCCTGGCCATGATCTGGGCTGGTGCCGGGGTGCTGTGGATTGCTGCCCAGGTCCAGACCGCCGGGGGCGCGCCATACCAGCATAGCGCCTGGCAGATGGCTTATCTGGTGATGGCCGCCAGCATGGCGCTGGGGCTGGTAACAGTGATGTTCTCACCCGAGCCGCAGTGTCGCCCCATGCCCCCTGCCAAGAATGCGCTGGACTGGTTGCGGGGCGCGCTGGTAGAGCCATTTGCCGACTTTTTGCACCGTTACCACTGGCAGGCGGCGCTGATCCTTGCACTTATTGCGATCTATCGCATCAGTGACGTGGTGATGGGCATCATGGCCAACCCGTTTTATGTCGATATGGGTTACAGCAAAGAAGAGGTTGCGGCCGTGACCAAAATCTATGGTGTCATCATGACGCTGGCCGGTGCCTTTATCGGAGGTGCACTGGCCATGCGTTTGGGTGTGATGCGGGTGCTGATGCTGGGGGCTGTGCTCAGTGCCGCCAGCAACCTGCTTTTTGCTGCGCTTGCCACGCGTGGGCACGACCTGACCGGGCTGATTTTTGTAATTTCGGCAGACAATCTGGCGGGTGGCATCGCCTCGGCCGCCTTTATTGCCTACCTTTCAAGCTTGACCAACGTGAACTACTCGGCCACGCAGTACGCTTTGTTCAGTTCCATGATGTTGCTATTGCCGAAATTTCTGGCCGGTTATTCGGGCCGTTACGTAGATGCCTTTGGTTACCAACACTTCTTCGTTGCCACTGCTTTGCTGGGTTTGCCAGTGTTGCTTTTGGTGTGGCTGGCATCAAGAGTAAAAATGGTCTCTATGCCATGATTGATAGCCGTATAGCACTATTAAATAGATAGCATATGAAAGTTCTTATTTACCCAACTTTACGCCAGCTTCAAGCCCTGGATGCGGCTTGCCACTAGACTTTAATAATGAACCAACACCTGCTGATGATCGAAGACGACGCTCGCCTGGCCCACATGGTCAGCGAGTATTTGGGGCAGTCTGGCTACGTGGTCACCCATGCTGGCGATGCGCAAGCGGGATTGGCCAGCCTGCAAACCAGCCCTGCTGATCTGGTGGTGCTGGATTTGATGCTGCCCGACATGGATGGCCTGGAAGTGTGCCGACGTATCCGCGCCATGCCCGGTGCGCTGGCTCAAACCCCGATCCTGATGCTCACTGCCAAGGGCGACCCCATGGATCGCATTATTGGGCTGGAGATGGGGGCTGATGACTATCTCCCCAAACCCTTCGAGCCGCGTGAACTGCTGGCACGCATCCGTGCGGTGCTGAGACGCCGCGTTGAAGACCTGCCTGGCACTGGCAAGCGTCTGCGCTTTGGCTCGTTGGAGATCGATCGCGACGCGCGCACAGTCTGCGTGGCGGGTCAGACCTGTGATCTGACTTCCTACCAGTTTGATTTGCTGGTGGCCTTGGCCGAGCGGGCCGGGCGGGTGCTCACGCGTGATCAGATCATGGAAGCGGTTCGTGGCCGGGAGTTGGAAGCCTTTGACCGTTCCATTGATGTGCACATGGGCCGAATTCGTGCGGCCATTGAAGTCGATGCCAAAGAGCCAAAACGCATTTTGACAGTGCGTGGCGTTGGCTATGTCTTTGCGCGTCAGCAAGACTGACTTTAGGCCCGGTCTGGCGCAGATATAGCTCAGGTTCAATGTTCAACAAACTCTACGTTCGTATCTGGCTGGCCGTGCTATTGGCGGTGGCGGTGCTCACGTTGCTGGTGGGTTGGGCCTGGCGATTGGCGGCCGAACCGCCTTTGCGTGATGTGGTGATCCGCAATGCGGCGGGTCAGATCATTGGCAAAGGGCGTTCGCGCGCCTTGCCGGGTGATGATGCCGATGGGCAGCGCGGACGCGAGCTGCAAGCTGCTCTGCAGCGCTATGGGGCGGTCATCGTCGAGCCACCCACGCCTGCCATTCCTGATTCCACCAACATTGATTTACCCAACCGGGCTGTTCATCTGGGTAAGGGCGGCAACAACAATGGCCCGGAGTTTTTGGTGCGCATGCATGACGGGCAAATGATGCACATGCACCTGATGCGCTCACCCCCGTCGGTCTGGAGTCGTCCACCGTTTGGTTTTGCCTGGATGCTCATCTGGGTCGGGATTGCTGTCGCCTTGGCAACGTACCCCATCATTCGCAAGCTGACGCGTCGCTTGGAGCGCTTGCAGGACGGCGTGCAGCAATGGGGGCAGGGCGACTTGTCGATTCGTGTCCCCGAAAATGGGCAGGACGAAGTGGCTTTTCTCGCCAAACGCTTTAACCATGCCGCCGAGCGGGTGCAAACCTTGGTGCAGTCACATGAAGCCTTGCTGGCATCGCAGAAATCCTTGCTGGCCAATGCCTCGCACGAACTGCGCTCACCTCTGACGCGCATCCGCATGGGTCTGGAACTGATGGGTTCGGGGTCGTCACCGGCCTTTAAATCCGAGATCTCACGCAACATCAATGAGCTTGATCAGTTGATAGAAGAGATCTTGCTGGCCAGTCGCCTGGATGCCAGAGAGTCCGATTTGGGGACGATTGAGTCTGTCGATTTGATTGGTCTTGCTGCTGAAGAGTGCGCGCGGGTCGATGCTGACCTGGAAGTACTGCCCTCATCCGTGCAAGCCGGGCTGGACTCGCCTGTCACAGAACTGGCCGTGCAAGGCATAGCCAAATTGTTGCGCCGTGCCGTGCGTAACCTGCTGGAAAACGCGCGGCGCTACGCAGTCGGTGAGATCAACTTGAGCTTGCAACAAACCGCCACTCAGGCGGTGATTCGGGTCAATGATCGGGGTCCAGGTGTACCGCCGGAATTTCGCGAGCGCATTTTTGAGCCTTTTTATCGCTTGCCCGGAGCCACCGAGCGGGATGGTGGCGTCGGTTTGGGCCTGGCCTTGGTGAAATCAATTGCCCAGCGGCATGGTGGCCGGGTGTTTTGTGAAGATCGGACCGGTGGCGGAGCCTGTTTTGTCCTTGAGTTACCACTGAACGTCCAATAGTTGCACACAGGTGTTGCAAAAAAGCTAATTTTTTGCAAATAAAGTTGCCACCCCCCCCCAAACGGGGGATACCCAAAAGTTTTCAGTCCCGGTAAAGTTAGCACACTGCTGTCACAGAAATGAAGCACACACATCGCGGATCTCATTTTTATTGGTGTATTCGCAAGTTCGTGAGGTTTCCAACGGCGTTCTCCTCTTTTGGGGAATATTCATAAGCCACCTAAGGGTGGCTTTTTTTTTTGGTGCGCCCGGCAGGGCGCACTTACTTGGAGGTGAAAGTCCTCTACTCACCCGGCAAGGGGAAGAGTTAGCCAAAGGCAAGGGTTTCGCGGGTGACTGCGAGTCTGAAGGAAGCCCGATGGCAAAGCGCTGGCCAGGCAGGTGCAGGATGCAAACGTCTTGCGCCTGATACGCAAGTTTCGGCAAGCTGGGATGAT